>JAFDYP010000068.1 GCA_018267355.1 Bacteroidota bacterium | reverse complement strand
TCAAACACAATGGCGTGAGCCACACCGTACAGGAGGGCGACACGATACACCTGGGCTACGGCAGCACACCGTACGGCAGCTTTATGTTTGTAGAAAATGGCGCACCACCACAGGGCATGCTGAAACAATACGGCGGCAAGAGCGGCCTGGTGACCAAAGTGAAATACTGGAAAAGCATAGACCAGTACCAGCTCTATATCAAAGTGCCGGGCGCTGGCAGCTACGTGGTCAGCGTGCCGCAGGCAGTAGACAAAGACGAGGTGATCGGCTTCAATCAGGACTGGTATAAGAAGAACTGATATACTATCTCAGACGCGAGTTGGAGGTAGCGGAGCACTCCTCAGATAGTATGGATCCTACGCTCGGATCGGGATAGCGACGCAGCAGTTTCGTTTTCGCCCATGAGTCATAGGGCATATGTGGCCTCTAAAACCGCACCAGGTGGGCAGGCAGAGGCCCCTCTGCATCCGAGAGGATATAGTGCAGCGCGTGCTGCAGGTCGGGCAGGGTGGCGGGTTTCATCAGGTAGTACCAGGCACCCAGGGAGCGCGCATCCTCTATATCGCGCGGAGAGTTTGACGTAGAGTACATGACCACCGGTATATCGCGCAGGCGCGGATTGCGCTCCATCACAGAGAGCAGCTCGAGGCCGTTCATGCCATGCATATTGATATCGAGAAATATGAATCTGGGTAGCCGCTCCATACCCTCCAGCAGCTCCAGCGCTGCACGGCCATCTACAGCGTGGCCGCAGGCCGCAGGGTGGCCGTTACGCTCGATAGCCTGACTGAAGATCAAGAAGTCATCTGGATCATTGTCTACGAGCAGGAGTGAGTAGGTATCCGACATACAGGTGGTGGAGGACATATTCAAATATAGTGATTTACAGGCATATAGCAAGTGATATGCCGATAAAATACCAAATGACTTTATTTTCAATCTGTTAGCTGTTTAAACACAACCGATACGAATGCACACCCTCGTGCATGAAAAAAAAGATCCCACGCCGGTACCGGCGCAGGATCCACTCTACCATAAAGAATTGGGACCTAGGGAAGAGTCTACGTTTTGCTATTTCTTGGGCTGCGGCTCTGTGCGGTTTACCCGCACAGGCGTAGGGCCGCTGTGCTGAGGCCGTGCTGCAGGAGTCTTGTGCCCCGCAGCCTCCTTGCCCTGTGGCTGGCGTACCGGTGTGGCGCCGCTGTGGGCAGGGCGTGCAGCCGGTGCCTTGTGGTTGGCTGCTTCTTTGCCGCGTGGCGCTACGTAGGGATGCGATGAGGTAGCGGGTTTCGCCGCAGGCGCAGTAGTGGTAGCTGTGCTGCGCTGTGCAGGTACAGCGTCGTGGCTGTGGTCTACGCTGCGTACGGCGCCACCGGTAGCAGGAGTGGCCTGCCCGTCATGGCTGTGGTCTGCCGCCGGCGTACCGCTGGTAGTAGCAGGTGCCGCAGCATCGCCCTTGTGATTGTCACTCTGGGCCATGACAGCGGTGCTGAGCAGGAGCGCCAGTGCGGTGATGATCGTGATATGTTTCATTGTCTTATCTCTTTTGATGTAAAGAAAAGGCGGCAGCCACAGCATGAAGGCTTCTGCGGCTGCCACCACTGTCTCAATATACCTTGTAGCCTCCGAAGCCGCTGTAGAACACGCTACCAGTCAGGCTGATGCCGGTATTGGTATAGTTGCCAAACTGGATCTTCACCTGATCACCTGCATTGAGGCGTACATTCACTGAGTTTTGCATGGTCAGGTAGGAGCCACTGGCGGTAGGCGGTGAGGCCTCTGCGTAGGAGCCATGTACTGTGGCTCCATTCACATACAGTATAGCCAGCATATAGCCTGAGGTATAGCCCGAGGCGCCATTCAGCTCCTCGCTATAGTCAAAGTGGTACATGCCATTAGATGGAGCGGTGAAGATACCTGTGGTCGCATTGTAGGCAGATCCGTCGTTGTAATCTACCGTACCGTAGATACGCGCCGTGGTGACCGTGCTGGCCGCTACCGTAGCTGAGCCGCCACCGCTGGCGTGGAAGCCGATGGTAGGATTGGCACCCGCTGTATCCCAGTACGCATTGCCATTGATATCAGAGGTGAGCACGCGGCCTGCACCCTGCGTACCATCTTGTATGGTCACACTACCGGAGAAGTAAGCAGCTATCGCATTGGTATCAGCATACACCTCCAGTGATGGTGTACCGAGGCCCATATTGCCATAGATGGTCACCGTAGAGGCACTGGATCCTGTATAGTTCTTGTCAAAGATAGCCACCTCGTCAAAGGCGTGATTCTTCGTAGCATAGAGTCCTATGGCATCAGAGTTATTGCTGATGTGCACGAGGCCATTTCCCGATACATACGGTGCGCCGCCCACAGAGTCGTCAAAGTAGGCGATGCATGGAGCACCGGTAGTATGCAGCTTGGCATGGAGAGAGGAGTACGGGTTCAGATTATTGATACCTATGCGGCCGTCGTTTTCTACCCGGAGGCGCTGATTAGCTGCGGTAGACAGAGAGAGGTAGCCGGCCTCGTTATTTGAGATAGTGGCATTGGTACCGTTCAGGCGGATACGCAGACCATCTGCATTGGTAGCGCCATTATTGTTATTGGTCAGGAGGATACTGGCATCGGCAGCATTAGAGCCTGTGCCGTTCACCTGAAATGCGAATGATGGGGTAATAGTACCTATGCCCACGCTGGTACCATTGTCAAAGATGCTGGAGTTGCCCACTGCTGTAGCAGAGGTAAACTTGGCTACATAGTTGGTAGTGCCACTCACAGTACCTGCACCTGCGGGGCCGGTGGCACCTGTAGGGCCGGTGGCACCTGTAGCGCCACCGCCGCTACCTGTGGGGCCTGTGGGGCCGGTAGCGCCTGTAGGGCCTGCACCGGAGCCTGTAGGGCCCACCGCACCTGTAGGACCTGTAGCGCCTGCACCTGTCGGGCCGGCTATACCCTGAGGGCCTGTAGGGCCTGTAGCGCCGGTAGAGCCTGCAGGAGCATTAGCCGCGTAGAGGGCGTATGGCACTGCATTGAGCTGGCTGGTGCCCATGCTGGTATAGCTGCTGCCGCCTGCGGCGTCAAACTCTACCTGCAGCCACTTGCTGCCTGTGCCCCATGGTATAGAGGCGAAGGTGTTGGCACCGACCTGAGTGCCGGTGCCTATGTTTAGGGTGAAGAGGCCAAACTGATTGGTAGTGATGCCGGAGAAAGTCTCCTGGTACACAGTGGTACCTGAGGCGGAGCCGTCATGTATGGTGAGGCGCACGGAGATGCTATGGCTGGCCAGTACTGCACCCGCATTGTCGCGGGCTATGGCCTGGTAGCCTATCTGCTGCGGCACCTGTGCCGTGAGGCCGAGCGCCAGGAGCAGGGCCAGTGTGGCGAATATTGTCTTTAGACTTTTCATACTTGTTGATTTGTGGTTTTATGGAAATTAGTGGATGACCTGAAACTGACGACTGAGGGTCCTCACCTCTCCTGAGGCTGAGGTATAGCGCACCTCCAGCACATAGCTGCCGGCGGCATACTGCGAGCAGTCGAGGCCATGGACAGCCCGGCCGCTCTCGTAGCGCTCCTGAGCGGTCCAGCCCAGGTCGCGGCCCGTCACATCATGCAGCGTGAGGGCCACATCGCCGCGGGTGGCCCACTCATAGCCATACCACAGGTGGTCTGTGGCGGGCACGGGGTAGACCACGAGAGAGCCCCCGCCATCGCGGCTGAGATCGAGGAGGCCGTTCACTACATCTGTAGGCTGCTGAAATCCCTGCGTGAGGATCGTGCTGCCACCGGTGAGGGTGGTGGTGGCGGCCATCTCACCTACCGTCCATGAGAGGCTGTAGCCGCCGCCCGTGCCGTAGCTGCCACTGCTGGCCACTACCTGCGGGCTGAGATGCTGCGCCCACAGGCCCGCAGCCAGGGGGATGCTGCACGCCAGGAGGAGGATCTTTTTGTACATAAGCGTTGATTTTATGGTGGTGGAAATTCCATGAGCAAAGCTACACGGCACAGGCATCCGTTTTCACACAAGATTTGGCACTCCGTGAGAAGAAACACGCCTACGAGGCCGCATAAAACACTACATAACAATCAATTACACCCTATACATGTTGAGACACGCTTCGCGCATATATGCTAACTGATGCATATCAGATAGAGCTACGTGTGTAGGTCATCTCAAAAGCGAAAACCCGCTGAGCTGCGGGATTACACGACGAAACATCGGGTGAACCGCAAAGGCCGCGGAGTACGTAGAGGGATGGAAGATGTATACCCTCGCTAGTTCAAGCGTCCACCATGTGTTGCCTCTTTCCGCTATTTTGTAGGGATTGGGGCATGTGGGACAGTTTGATCGTAATCTCCTCTGAACCAATGACTATCTTGTCCGTTATCGTCTCGATGATCCTGCGCTTCTCATCCAGCGGCATCGCAAGCCACCGCGTGTAAAGGTTCTTGGCCTCGCTGAGCACTACATCGGATGATTCGTTCTGGACGGTCAGGAAGCTGACCTCGGCCTCAAGGTCGGGCACGTTGGCCGTCATCTGACCGAGCTGGACTTCGAGCGGCCTGTGGTGCTCCATGAACGCCTCCTTGGTCAGCTCATTGTTCAGGCGCATGTTCACCAGGTCGCCCATCCTCCGGCGGATGTCAGCCGCCTTTTCGGAGGTTACCCTGAGCAGTTCCTTCTTCTCCCTGATGCGGGTCTCGTTCTTGGCGACGTAGGTGGAAACGTCCATCTCGGTAAGGAGGAACTCCTTGAGCTGCTCGTAGAATATCTCGTCGATGTCCTCGGCGGGAATCCTCCTCCTGCACGGGCGGCAGTTGTATACCAGGTCGCGGTGGTAGATGTACATCTTCTTTCCGCAGTCGCAGGTGACAAAACCTGTCAGTAAGTGCACCGACTTCGGGCCGGGAGGTCGCTTCCTCGTCTGCTCGTCCAGCAGCCTGTTGCACTCGTCCCAGACCTCGGCCGACACGATGGCGGGGCAGGTCGTGAATATCCACTCGGACTCGGGCTTGGTCTCCCAGACGCCGTTCCTCATGGTCGTGTAGTTGGCTAGGTGGACACCCTTGGCAGTCGAGTTCTTCAGCAGGCGCTTCACGCTCGTGTCGGTGAACTCTCCTCCTCCGCGCGTCCGGTAGCCCATCCTGTTCAGCTCGTGGGCTACGGTCTTCTTCCGCTTGTGCTTCAGGAAGAGCTCGTAGATGAGCTTGCGGACTGGGGCCTCCTTCTCGTCGATCACGAGGACCTGGTTCTCCCAGCGGTAGCCGAAGGTCGCCTCCCCCGCCAGCTGCTTCCCCATCCTCGCGCGGATGGGCACCGAGGCGGCGATCCTGCTGGCGATCTCCTCGCGCTCCCACTGGGCCATCGCGGCGATCATGGTGTAGAAGAGCCTGCCTGCGGGCGTGCTGGTGTCGATGGCCTCGGAGATCGAGACAAGGTCGGCATCGTGGTCGCGGAAGTAGTCGGCGAACTCGAGCAGTTCCTTCGTGTTGCGCGCGAGCCGCGCGAGCTTGGAGAAGATGAGGCCGGTGATGGTTCCCTTCCTGACGTCGCCGAGCATCCTCTTCGCCTCTGGGTGCTCCATGACCGACTTGCCCGATACGGCTTCGAGGTGGTAGACCTCCGCGACGTGCCATCCCTTGGCCTCTGCATAGAGGCGGGCACGGCGCTCGTGGGTCTCAGGGGCGTCGCCCTGTGCCTGGTCTTCGGTAGATACTCGAATCCAGATGCCGATGGACTTGAGTTTTTCCATGGATCATAAGTTTAGCGTGATGAAATTAATGAATTTTAAATGCGATTCCTACTAAGGATAGCAGAGTATGTATATCAAAAAACGGGGTAAGTTTATGAGGAACTGATAGACAACGGAGCTTTTGATCGTGCAGGTGCAGCATGAGTTGTAAATAGCTTTCAGAATGTATCTTTGAGGAACTGATAGACAACTTGTGACAAGTTTGCGTGTAGGAGAATGTTGTTGTAAATAGCTTTCAGAATGTATCTTTGAGGAAC
>JAFDYP010000067.1 GCA_018267355.1 Bacteroidota bacterium | reverse complement strand
TGTGTACTTCTTTTCATTGAAATTTCGACGGCGGTACATCTTTCCTTAACACTTCTTACAGATATTTGCGCTCTAATCCCTATTACATATGAAGTACTTATCTCCACGTTTATTTTTAGCGTTAACCTTATTAGCCTGTACCCAGTACCTGAGTGCACAGACGCTCCTGGCGGGTTGGGATTTTCAGACTACCAGTGGTGGAGGCACAGCTGCGGCTGCAGCGCCAAACGCTCCTACCACCTATGTGGCCAATGTCGGATCGGGCACCATCTATATGAATGGTACCAACGGCTCCAGCTCCTGGATCACTGCCACCTCAGGCAATGAAGTGACAGCCTTTGCCGGATCCACCCTGAATGTCGGCACAGGCATGAGTAGCACGACCACTAGTCCAGCATGCCTGGCCCTGGTAGGCGGCACGGGTTTTTCTGCCAATGGAAAGTACATAGTGTTCAAATTTAGTATGACCGGCTACCAGAATCTCGTAGTCAGCTATGCTACCCAAAAAACCACAACTGGTTTTGCGACCCAAACCTGGGAATACAGCACGGACGGAACTTCATGGACATCAGCACAAGCCATAAGCCCGCCTACATCTTTTGCAGTTCAGACACTCACTACCATCACAGGTCTCGATAATGCCACCAATGCCTATTTGCGGCTCACGCCATCCGGCGCAACCAATGTATCAGGCAATAACAGGATAGATAACATTCAGCTTAATGCTACCGCATTGCCATCTACCTACCTGAGCGCTACGGCACTGCATGGCTTTGGTACTTCTAACTGTATCAACAATACATTCGGTCCGGATTCTTTCACTATCACAGGTGTAGGCCTCACCACGGCTAATGTGACGGTAGGAGCACTGACCGGCTTTAGCTATTCTACCACGTATGCAGGTCCTTATACTTCTTCTCTCACGCTCTCTCAGGGCGGGGGCGCATACAGCCAGAAAGTTTACGTACAGTTCACTCCTACGCTAGTTCAATCATACAATGGTAATATAATAGTAGGCGGCGGCGGTGCTACCTCCATCAACGTAGCAGCCACAGGCTCAGCTATCAATACAGCACCTACGGTGAATACCGGCGGTGCCAGCACTATCACTACCTCCTCTGCCATAGATACGGGATTTGTCACAGGCGCAGGATGCAGCCCATTCACTTCATATGGTATAGAGTACAGTACTACCAGTGGTTTCACTACCGGTACCGGCACGCAGGTGACCAGCAGCAATATGAGCGGCGGCACCTTCACCTCCAGCCTTACTGGCCTGTCTTCAGGTACTACCTACTACTATCATGCTTACGTGACTACTGCTTATGGCACTTATTACGGTCCGGAGAAGTCTTTCCTGACCACTTCCCCTTCTCCGATATTGACCTCCAGCGCACTTAGCTCTTTTGGCAATGTGTGTACAGGCAGTACTGCCGGCCCTAATAGCTTTACCATCACGGGTGTGAGCCTGACCACAGCAGCTATCACAGTAGGCCCGCTGACAGGGTATACTTTCAGTACTAGTGCTGGTGGTACTTACACCAGCAGCCTTACCATCACGCAGGGAGGTGGCGTTTTCAGCCAGGCTATTTATGTTAAATTTTCTCCGATGCTGGTTCAATCTTATGCAGGCACCATACCTGTGAGCGGCGGTGGATCACCCCTGTCTGCGGATGTCTCTGCCGATGGTACTGGTGTAGCGCCTCCTGCGCAGCCGTCTGCTATCACCGGTCCGGCGGCACCATGCAAATCTACTGCAGGTATCACCTATAGCGTGACCAATGTGTCAGGCGTGACCTACACCTGGACCCTGCCATCAGGCTGGGTGCAAACTGCCGGCAGCAATAGCAATTCTATCACTGTGACTACCGGCACCGCTGGTGGTACAGTCAGTGTCGTAGCCAATAACGGCACCTGCGATGGCCCTGCGTCTACGCTCACTGTAGCACCGGTCACGGTCCCATCTCAGCCATCGGCTATCAGCGGCAGCCCTAGTGTCTGTACAGGCGCTGCAGGCATCAGCTATAGCGTGACAAATGTATCCGGCATTACTTACATCTGGAACCTCCCATCCGGCTGGTCGCAGACTGGCGGAGGATCTACCAACTCTATCACTGTAAGCGCCGGCTCTGCCGGAGGTACCATCAGCGTGACACCTACTAATGGAAACTGCTCCGGTACTCCACGTACACTATCGGTCTCTGTAGATCCGCTGCCAGCAGTGAGCGGCTCCAGCAATAGTCCGATCTGTCAGGGTGATACACTCACTCTGACCGCTACTGGTTCAAACTTCATGACCTATCAGTGGAGCAATGGCACTGCGACATCCGGCCAGATCTACCAGCAAAACTTCAACAGTCTGCCGTCATCCGGTACGTCTGTGACCTGGACTGACAACTCTACCATACCCGGCTGGTATGCCAGCAGCAGCAACCTAGCCACCAATGGCCTGGTACTGAGTACGGGCTCCAGCAATTCGGGCAACCTCTTCAACTTTGGCAGCACCTCATCCACCGATCGCGCGCTGGGCTCTCTGGCATCGAGCGGTACAGGCACACTGAACTACGGCCTGCACCTGACCAATACTACCGGCGCTCCGATAGACAGGATCTTCATACAATATACAGGGGAGCAATGGCGCGATGGCGGCTCAGGAGCTGTAGCAAACTCACTGACTTTCTCCTATAGCACCTCTGCAGTGGCTATCAACTCCGGCTCATATAGTAATGTAACTGCTCTTGACTATACATCTACTGTAGCAAGTGGTACCGGTGCAGGAGCTGCGCTCAACGGCAACGCTAATCAATCATCGGTGACGGGCACCATAAGCCTGGGTACCCCACTGGCAAGCGGCTCCTCTGTGTGGCTGCGCTGGACAGACCTGAACGATGCCGGCAGCGATATGGGTATCGCTCTGGATGATGTGACTGTGGTACTCTACAGCAGCAGTAGCACACTGCTGGCTACACCATCCGGTGGTGTGAGCGTCCCTACCTTTGCAGCATCGGGTGAGCTGTCATCTGCTGTATACAGTGTGCCTAATGCCTCAGCCTCCGGGACATATACGCTGGTAGCGGCCAATCCATCAGGCTGTACATCTACAGCCACGACAGTTGTCACCGTTAATCAACATGCTACTGCGACCGCCAACTCAACTCCTACAGCTACGATCAATAATACGGCTACATACACGCTGAGCGGATCAGCTACCAACTACAGCAGCTACACCTGGTCTACCAATGGTGCGGGCTCACTAACAGGCACCACTACGCTGACACCTACCTACCATCCCGGCACTAACGAGACCGGCAACGTGACCATCACCCTCACAGCGAATCCACTGTCGCCATGTGCAGGTGCAGCAGTAGACTCTATGGTACTCACACTGACACCAGCCGGCAATGTCTGGGTAGGCAATACTTCTGACTGGTTCACCGCATCAAACTGGACATCAGGTACAGTACCAAACAGCTGCTCGACTCCAGCTATAGTACAGACCGTGAGCGGCGGCCATGTATATCCGGTGCTCACAGCATCGGCGCAGGTCAGCAACCTGACCATATCATCAGGTGCACAAATCACTGTAAACAGTGGCCAGTCACTGAGCCTCTGCGGCAACTGGACCGGCGGCGCTACTACAGCAGCTACGATCTCAGGAGGAGGCCGCGTGGTGCTGAACGGCACTACAGCACAGACCGTCACAGGCAATACCTCACTCAATATCCTGACTGTAAATAAAACAGCCGGTACTACCACCATCAGTGGTACTGTCAATGTCAATACCGCACTGGTTCTGACACGAGGCAATGTAACGGCCGGAAGTGGCAGTGTGGTGACGCTGAAGTCTACCGGAAGCGGAACAGCTTATCTAGATAACTTTACCAGCGGTACGGCAGGCACCTGGACAGGCAACCTGACCGTAGAGCGCTACGTACCAAATGCTACTGTAGGTTATCGCGATATCAGCTCACCGGTATCCAATGCCAAGGTATCTGACTGGGCGGCAGACTTCACAGTGACAGGAGCCAATGGTGTCAATTGCTGGTATGCTTACTCTCCATATCCTACCCTGCAGTACTACAGCGAGTCTACCAACTCACCTACTACAGACTACTATGGCGGCTTTATCAGTTCTACGGCAGGCACCAACCCGCTTACACCTATGAGGGGCTATGCAGCCCGCCTCTATACGGCACCGCTGACCATCACTACCACAGGTACACCAGGCAACGGCACAGTGTCTACCACGATCACCAAGACAAACACCAGCAATCCGTCAGCAGATGGCTGGAACCTGATAGGCAACCCATATCCATCTCCTATCTCATGGAATGCTGTAAAGGCACTGAACACCGGTAAGACCGATGGTTCTGCTTACCTTTTCCAGGCTACAGGAGAATATACCGGCAACTGGGCCACCTGGAACGGTACCGTAGGCACCAATGGCGCTACGGACCAGATCAGCTCTACGCAGGCATTTATGGTACTCGCATCTGCTACCAATACCATCAGTGTAAACAATACCGTGCGTGTAGCGGCTACTGCGTCACCATTCTTCAAGACAGCAGGCGGCCCGCAGGCTGACGAGATCCGCCTGACACTGACAGGTGGCGGCAACTCTGATGAGATCGTAAGCTACAGCGATGCCAATGCCACTGCAGGTTATGACGCAGGCTATGATGCTGCAAAGATCGCTGCGGGTAGCTCCGTATACCTCAGCTTTGATATGCCGGCCAAGGAGATGGCCATTAACGTAATGGACCAGCTGACAGAGGCTACCGTGCTGCCGCTAAAGATAGCAGCAACTGATGCAGGCGACTATACCCTAACAGCTACCGAGCTCAATACAGATGGCCTCACCGCCTATCTGAGGGACAACCAAAGCGGCACACTGGCCGACCTGAGCACCACCGCACCGGTGCTGCACCTGGCTGCCAGCCAATACTACACAGGCCGCTACAGTGTGGTGTTCAAGAAATCAGTCAGCACTGCTACGGGTGTACAAAATGTAATCCCTGAAAATCAGGCGCGTATATACGCCTACCAAAACAAGATATATATTGTGCGCACAAGCAGCGATGCGGCAGATGTAGAGGTGACCAACCTGCTAGGTCAGACAGTAGCGCAGCTGAAGAGTACCAGCGAAAAGACGGAATTTGAAATGCCCGCCAATGAGCCTTGGTATGCGATAGTGAAGCTGAATGAAAATGGCAAGGTGACTGTGCAGAAGGTAATCATAAGTGCTAAACAGTAACACAAAAGGTAAAATACAGATATGAAAAGCAAAATGCTCAAGACCACGTTTGCAGTGATGATGATAGTCGCTACAGGCACCATCTTCGGACAACCACCGGGCGGCGGCGGCGGATCAGGGTCAGGTGGACCACCACCTACTACCGGTGCGCCTGTAGACGGAGGAGCTATCATACTGCTGGCAAGTGTAGCGGGCTATGCTTACGCTTCGCTGAAGCCCCGGAAACAGTAATACATTTGACTATTGGTATAAAGGCACATCTTTTTGATGTGCCTTTTTCATTTCCGGCAGTGCCTCTGGCCTCATAGCGCCGCCGCCGGACCATTTATTAGATTTGAAAAATGAAAAGACCCTTTTCGATCACTACACGCGTATACATGGCCTGGGCTATCTACCTGCCCGTGGTCGGCATTAGTTTTATGGTAGCCTGGCTGGACAGGAAATTGCGTTTTCCATTGAGCTTCCCGCGCGACGTGGACCAGCTACAAGGACGCAAAGACTGGCTGATAGCAGAGCTGAAAAAGAATGCAGCCCTGCCTGCTGACGCTGTAGTAGCGGCGTGCACAGTGACTCCTATGGATCAGTCCAATATCTTCCGGTCCGATGCGGCAAAAATAGCGATCTCCTATACTTCAGATGGCCTGGAGCAGACACTCATGTGCTTTGCAAAATTTGCACCCAGTATGGGCACAGTGTGGAACAAGACAATTTTTAATCTCCAGCTAAACCACATCAAAGAGAGCTGGTTCAATGAATACTTTATCCGGCAGGATGCTATACCGGCACCGAGGGTTTTTATCTCAAAAGTCTCTGCTGCCACAGGCAATCTCTGCCTGGTCACAGAGCTGATGACCGGCGATACAGAATACCGTGAGGCAGCCTATGACAATCTCACAGAGGCCCACCTGGACATGGCACTGGACGGACTAGCTACGCTACACGCCCGGTACTGGGGCGATACATCGGAGCGCATGAAGCGGGTACTGCCTATAGATGATATCACAGTTTATTTTTTTGACTCTCTGGTGGCCGGTAGCTGGAGCGCGCCTGCACGCACAGTATTGGTAAAAAGCTGGACGCTGATGAACCGGCGACAAACTGTACTGCATGGTGACTCGCGCATCGGCAATATGATGTTTCCGGTAGCGCCGGACGGACGCTATGTGATGATAGACTGGCAGGCCACGAGGCAAGGCCGGGCTGCTTTTGATCTCGCATACTTTCTGGTACTAAGCCTTATATCGAGTCATCGGAAAATGATAGAAGAGGCTTCAAAAAACAAATACTATGAGAGCCTGCTCGCGAAAGGTGTACAAGGCTACAGCAGGCAGGATTTTGAAGAAGACTACCGCCATGCATGCCTATGTGTACTGGTGCTGCTCTCTCTGCCCATGCTGAGCG
>JAFDYP010000066.1 GCA_018267355.1 Bacteroidota bacterium | reverse complement strand
TGGTCTATGATGGCAGTATCTGCTACGGAGGCCGTATCGTAGTATACATTGTGCGACTGCTGGTCACCGTGGCCACCCTTGTTATTGATATTCACCCCGAGGTCTATGGACATCGTGCGGAACGGCTTTTTGAATTTGTGCTGATAGAGTACATCGCCGGCTGCATTGTAGCCATTGTTGTAGTTGTTCTGCCTGCTGTTGGTATTGCTGCTGACCACGCCCTCACTGGAGATGGTCTGACCGCCTATACCATAGTACTGGCTATTAGCCTGATAGCTGAGCTTGGGTGTGAAGATGAGCTGGTTGAACGAGTCAATGTTATACTCTATGCGCAGGTTCACGCGGTGGTTCTGGTTTACGCTGCGGCTCGTATCATTCTCGGTGTACTTGGAGCCGCTATAGTAGTTTCTGCTCAGTGAGGTGAGCGTCGTATTATCTGTATAGTTGAAAAAGTAACTGCCCGATACTTTTACTTTTTTCTTCTTGCCCCAGGTGTCACTATAGTTCAGCCCTATGGCCTGCGTGGTAGAGATGCCACCCTGGGAGCCGATCATAAAGTTATTGCCCCCATTGCTGCTGCCCCGCCCGCGGCCACTGCCTGTGCCTGATACACCGAGCAGGTCCTGCGAGGAGAAGTTCTGCTGGTTGATATTATTGCTCATGCCGATCAGGGAGAGGCGATGATCCCCGTTAAACCAGTTGACATTGCCACCGGCGCTGTAGCGCGAGGCATCTATGTAGCCATAGCCGGCATACAGCCTGCCGAAGACGCCATTGTTGCGCCCCTTTTTGGTCTTGACATTGATCGTCTTCTGCGTATTGCCATCGTCAAAGCCGGTAAAGGCCGACTGGTCGCTGAGCCTGTCATACACCTGTACTTTATCTATCACATCTGCGGGCAGGTTTTTCAGCGCCGTGGTCGCATCATCACCAAAGAACTCTTTGCCATCTACGAGCACTTTCTGCACCGTCTCGCCATGTGCAGTCACGGTGCCATTGCTGCTGGATATGCCGGGCATTTTTGATACCAGATCCTCTGCGGTGGCATCGGGGTTTACCTTGTACTGCGCAGCATTGTACTCTGTGGTATCGGCCTTCTGCTGTACACTCACAGCCTGCGCCGTCACGGTCACCGTGTGCAGCACCTCACTCTCTGAGTGCAGCATCACCTCACCTAGGTTTACATCTCCTGTGTCTATGGTCACATAGAGTGTCAGCGGCTTGTAGCTGATATAGCTGACCCGCACGCGGTAGCGGCCCGGCTGCAGCCCCTCTATCTCAAAGTGGCCATCATCCTCTGTGAGCACGCCCTGTACTGCAGTCGTGTCTGAAGCCCGTGCTATGGCTACAGAGGCGCTCGATAGTTCTGAGCTATCCGTAGCATCTACTACAGTACCGAATAGGATGCGGTCCATACCCTGGCGGGTAGGGACGGTGCGGTCTGCACCGGGAGTGCTCGGTGGCTGCGGCTGTCGCGCCGTAGAGTCTGGCCGCTTATGGCTGGTGACAGGCGCTGTCTGTGGTGTATCTGCTACGCGCTGCGCGACCGCGGTGCCGGCAGGCGATACGGTGCTATCTATGCGTAGGCTCTCATGTGAGGTCACTGTGGCGGCTGTGCTGTGAGCCGGACGTGGCGCCTTGCCGGTGATGACCTTTAGGATGGAGTCAGCCTCGGCATGCAGACGGGCTATGCGGGTAGAATCTGCATACTGGGCATAGCTGCATACTGCCACAAACTGCATCAGGACCAGGATAGTAAACGATCTTTTCATTTCGGCTTGGGGTGGGTGAGCGACTGCAGTAACTTATTAATGTACCCGCTCCCGATTTCAGCTAAACGACAAAAATAGAGGACTTTATCTTTTCGAAATATAAATACGGTCAATGACTTTATTGCGTCGGGAGGATGATGGATAAATGTTAAAGTCCTGCTAAACTGCTACCTTTGCATGACATAAAACGACATCATGCGCGCCTTTGGCCTCCTCGATAAAATGACCGTGTCCGGCACCGATCCTGTATCATACACCCTGCAGCTCGGACCCGATACAGTAGTGATGAATGACCTGATCGGAAAGAACGTATCCCTGCGCTACACCGGCAATATCTTCTGCACGGTTTGCAGCAAGAAGACTTACAAATCTTTTGGCGAAGGGATGTGCTACAACTGCTTCAGCACGGCGCCTGACAATGCGGAATGCATCCTGCGCCCTGAGCTGTGCCTGGCTCACGAGAATAAGGGCCGCGATGTGGAGTGGGAGATCAAACACCACATGACTCCGCACTACGTCTACCTGGCCCTGGTCAATGAGACCAAAGTAGGCGTGACACGCGGCACCCAGATACCCACACGCTGGATAGACCAGGGCGCCAATAGCGCCATCATACTGGCAGAGACTCCCTACCGCCAGCTGGCAGGCCGCATAGAGGTGGCGCTGAAGCAATACCTGACAGACAAGACACACTGGAGCAAAATGCTGCGCAATGAATGGAACCGGGAGATAGATCTCCTGGCGGAGAAAG
>JAFDYP010000065.1 GCA_018267355.1 Bacteroidota bacterium | reverse complement strand
TCAGGGCTCTGGTGTGACTCTGACGGCTACCGGTGGCTCGCTAGGCACCGGAGCAAATTATCAGTGGGGCACAGGTACTATCGTAGGTACCAATCCTATAGCCGGTGCTGCCTCATCTACCTTCTCAGTCACGCCTTCATCTACTACCTCCTACTGGGTATCGGTCACAGGTCCATCACCATGCAATGGAGCAGGCGGTACATCTACTACAGTGACTGTGGCTACTCCATCCACCGCTGTGACTGGTATCACAGGCGGCGGCGGTACTGTCTGCCAGGGCTCTGGTGTGATACTGACTGCTACAGGTGGCTCGCTCGGTGCCGGAGCAAGCTATCTATGGGGTACAGGCCCTACTGTGGGCACTAACTCTATAGCTGGCGCTACTTCATCTACCTACTCAGTCACGCCATCTTCTACAACATCTTATTGGGTATCTGTCACTGGTCCATCTCCTTGTAATGGTGCAGGTGGAGTATCTACAACAGTGACTGTGGCTACTCCATCCACTGCTGTGACTGGTATCAGTGGTGCTACAGCTATCTGCAGCGGCACCGGCACCACGCTGACGGCTACCGGTGGCTCACTCGGCACAGGTGCCAACTATCAGTGGGGTACAGGTACCACCGTGGGCACTAACCCTATATCCGGTGCTACATCATCTACCTACTCAGTCACTCCTGTATCTACTACTTCCTACTGGGTGTCTGTCACAGGACCATCACCGTGCAACGGAGCCGGTGGCGTATCTACTACGGTCACCACGATCTCAGCTACCGCCAATGCAGCGCTCGCTACGAGCAGTGTGAATGGCGTGACGCTGTCAGAGCAGTGTACTGATAATAACGGCTGGACCTATTATGCTGATCCGTCAGCACCTGGTAGCTGGCTCTTTGGTGTTTACAAAAATGGTAACAGCTTCACCCCCTCTGTGACGCTGACTGTGAATAGTAATCCTACAGAGACCAGGAATGATGCACTAAAGAAAGCGACCTACACGCTCGACAGGTATTGGAATGTGACTATCTCTGGTTCTATCTCTGCATCGCAACCAGTCAAAGTACGCTTCTTCTACAGCCCTTCTGATACAGTAGCTATGCGCTCGGCTGCGGCTTCCCGCGCAGCGGCCTATGGCCTCTCTACCAGCAATATCAATGGGCTGGAGTGGTTTAAGACCACAGCAGGTATCGCATTTGATCCGGCTAACAATACCTACTCAGATGTGCCAAATAAAATGCTGCCGTCTGTCAGCTACGGCAGCCTCAATAGCATCTCGTATGTAGAGTACCAGGGGCTGACCAGCTTCTCCGGAGGTACAGCCGGCATGCGCCTCTCGCCTACCGGTGTGGCGCTACCCGTACAGCTCATGTATCTCACCGCCACTGCCGTAGACAATAGCTACCTGCGCCTCGACTGGGCTACAGCATCCGAGATCAATAACAGGGGCTTTGAAATACAGCGCAGCACGGATGGTATCAGCTATGAGACCATCGGCTGGGTAGATGGCCACGGCAATAGCAATACCAAGATAGACTACAGCTATGACGACAAGACGGTGATACCAAACAGCATCTACTACTACCGCCTGAGGCAGCTCGACTTTGATGGTAAGGATGACTACTCCAACATCGTCTCGGGTACGATCATCGGTCGCAACGGATTTGTAGTAGAGTCACTGCGCCCTAATCCGGCGTCCAGCAAGGTGACTGTGCAGGTAGTTTCCTCTGCCGGTCAGTCTGCTACTGTGAGCCTCACAGATGCCCTCGGCCGTGAGCTGCAGACACGCGAGTGGGAGATATATGAAGGCTTCAACGGTATAGACCTCGACCTCACACCGTATGCAGCGGGCACCTATACCATTGTGGTCCGCTCACAAAATTCATACTTCACGCGCAAGCTCGTGATAAACCGATAACCATTCACCCTGAAAAACCACCAACGCTGAAAGGCGCAGCTAACACCTGCGTCTTTTTTTATGCCTCTGCTTATCGTATTTTGCAGGCATGAAGATCACCGAATCCGAATCACTCTACCACGACCTGGACAAGATGTCTACCCGCGAGCTGCTGACCAGTATCAATCAGGAGGACCGTAAGGTACCACTAGCTATCGCCGATGCTTTGCCACAGATAGAGGCACTCGTAGACGTGATAGCAGATAAAATGATGGCCGGTGGCAGGCTCTTCTACATGGGCGCAGGCACGAGCGGCAGGCTGGGTATAGTAGATGCGTCAGAGTGTCCGCCGACCTATGGTGTACCTTTTGATCTCGTCATAGGCCTGATAGCAGGTGGGGACGGCGCTATACGCAAGGCAGTAGAGTTCGCAGAAGACGATACGCAGCAAGGCTGGAAAGACCTCGAAGCATATCACGTAAACCCTCAGGACGTGGTCATTGGCATCGCCGCATCCGGCAGCACACCCTATGTGATAGGTGCCTTACAGAAATGCAAAGAACACAAGATCACCACCGGATGTATCGTGTGCAATGGCCAATCTAAAGTAGCGGCTGAGGCAGACTACCCCGTAGAGGTGATCGTAGGGCCGGAGTTTGTCACAGGCAGTACGCGCATGAAGGCCGGCACCGCGCAAAAGCTCGTCCTCAATATGATCTCCACCTCTGTGATGATCAAGATAGGCCGGGTACAGGGCAACCGCATGGTCAATATGCAGCTCACCAACGACAAACTCATAGACCGCGGCACCAAGATGGTAGCCCAGCTCACCGGCCTCGATGAAGAAAGAGCAAAAGAGCTTCTCCTGGAGAAAGGCTCCGTAAAAGCTGCGGCAGATTTCTACAATAACAGCGAGTGGTGAAGTCAGCTGTCCGTATATCATTGCCCATGTCATACTAATCGAAGGAATCAAACCAATCATAGTCATCATACGCATCAAATAAATCACAGTCTGATTTTCCCCACTTTTTCCCCAAAATAGCCTTGGCACAGATTTTACAAGAACATCTACGTGACAGTGATTGTTTAATCAAAAAAACTAAGTGCTATGAATCTCAACTACGGATATGACAAGGACGCCCTGAAGGCCCTCGTCGCTACGGCAGATACGACTCTCGAAGAACACAATGTGGTAATAGATTTCGATGGTGAAGTGATCATCGATCCTGAGAAGCAATTTCCTAATGTACCCGTGGCAGCTTACAAGTTTGCCGCAGTAGTGACTGACAAGGTCCTGCGCAGCGGCATCATGATAAACGCCATGTACGACTCACTGGAAGACATCTTCTTCAAGCTCAGCCGTACCACAGACTATGACGATCAGCTCGGCATGGCAGCATAAGAAAACTCTACCTCCATATATATCAAAATGGCACCGTGGCCTCTGACCACACAGCCATCATAGAAGCCCTGGCATTGTCCGGGGTTTTCTGTTTTCAGTCTTTACTACACAGAGGGCACGGAGCTTTTCGCAAAAGGCACAGAGGATATAGGATAATACAAGAGAGAGACAGCATAATATCCCTCCGTGCTTCCTCCGTGCCCTCTGTGTAGTAGCATCCCTTCACAACAAACAACTTGTATCTACTCGGCAGTCGTACTATCTATTATAGCACATCCCATATTTAAAATCCTACTTTCAGTCACAAAGCTGACAGCCTATGGCGAAGAAGAAAGTACTGATACTCGGTGGTGGCGTAGCGGGCATGAGCGCCGCACACGAGCTGATAGAGAGGGGATTTGAAGTGGAGGTCTATGAGAAAAATCCCGTCTACCCCGGCGGCAAGGCCCGCTCAGTAGACGTAGAGGGCACCGAGAATCCCCAGACCGGTCAGTCCCTCCCCGGTGAGCATGGCTTCCGCTTCTTCCCCGGCTTTTACAAGCATGTGACGGACACGATGAAGCGCATCCCTTTCCGCGCAGCGGATGGCAGCCTCCACTCCTGTTATGACAATCTCACTCCTACCCACCGCATCCTGCTGGCCCGCTATGGCGAGGCGCCGTTGATCACACTGGCCAACTTCCCCCGCACTTGGGCCGAGGTCAAGATACTAAAGCAATTCATCCACGACTTTACCCACTGCGGCCTCACGCCGGAGGAGCTTTCATTCTTCAAGACCCGCGTCCTCGAGCTGATGACCAGCTGCCGTGACCGCCGTAAAGACCAGTACGAGAAAGTAGGCTGGTGGGAGTATATGGAGGGCGGTATGTTTAGCACGCTGTATCAGCACCTGCTGGTAGGCGGTATGGTGCGCACCCTCGTAGCTGCACAGGCCAAGACCGCCAGCACCAAGACCGGCGGCAATGTCTTCCTCCAGCTGGTCTTCAACATGATGACACCCGGCATCGACACCGATCGTGTGCTGAATGGCCCTACCAACGAGCGCTGGCTGCATCCCTGGTACGAGTACCTGATCTCCAAGGGTGTCCGGTACCACCTCGGCCACGAGACGCTGAGCTTTGAGATGGAGAAGTATGCGATCAAGTG
>JAFDYP010000064.1 GCA_018267355.1 Bacteroidota bacterium | reverse complement strand
GCACAGCTATCTGTAGTAGATCTTGTTTTCATACTCCTGATCAGTAACTCAGTGCAGAACGCCATGGTAGGCAGTGACAATAGCCTCCAAGGGGGTATAGCAGCGGCGCTGGGGCTTTTTATAGTCAACTATGTGCTGAAAACGCTGAGTTATCGGTTCAGTTCTGTAAACAAAGCTCTGCAAGGTGAATCTATCATGCTGATCTATGAAGGCAAACTGCTGACGGAGCATTGCAAGAAAGCGATGATCTCTAAAGAAGAAGTAGAGGCCGCCGTACGCGAACACGGCGTGAAGAGTATAGAAGATGTGAACCTAGCTGTGCTGGAGGTAGATGGTAACATAAGCGTTGTTTCTGATGATTTTAAGAAGCGGACCACAAGACGCCGCCGCGCGCACAAGGCAATAGTAAAACAACAATAAGCATCAAACTCACATATGAATAGCAAGACTCCTAAAGAATCAATGACCGTAATGACGGAGATCGTACTCCCGAATGATACCAATGCGCTGCACAACCTGCGCGGAGGCAAAATACTCCACTGGATGGATATAGCCTCTGCCATAGCTGCCGGCAAGCATGCCAATGCAGTCGTGGTGACGGCATCTGTAGATAATGTCTCATTTGAAAATCCGATCAAGCTCGGAGATGTAGTGACCATCACGGCCAAAGTGACCCGCGCATTCAATACCTCTATGGAGACGCATATAGAGGTATGGGCTGAGAATCTACCGACGCAAACCCGCTACCGGTGCAATGAGGCCTATTATACTTTCGTAGCACTGGACAGCAATGGCCGACCTAAAAAAAGTGTAGAAGTAGTACCGGAAACAGAGGTGGAGAAGAAGCACTACGATGGTGCCCTGCGTCGCCGCCAGCTGCGGCTGGTACTGGCCGGCAGGCTCAAGGCAGCAGATGCTACCGAGCTGCGCTCGCTATTTACCGAAGGAGTATAAGTCTTATCTCGCTTGTCCCTGCTGCTGTAGCGCCTGTGCTTTGGCCATATACATGTCCGCAGTTTTTGCGTCTCCTTTATTACGATAGGAAACCGACAGGTTCATGTAGGCGGGTACATAGTCAGGAAACTTCTGCAGGCATTTTTGAGCTATGGCTATGGCATCATCATATCTCTTGGAGAGGCCGTATGCTACGCCGAGATCTTCATAGTATAATTTCTCATTCGGATTGCAGTCGATAGCCTTTGATATATAGATGATGGCCTGATCCAGATTGTTCAGCTTCTTGCCATAGATCGTCCCGATCTTGTAGTAGGACTTATCATCCAGAGGCTTCAGCTCCAGCGTCTTTTTGAACCAATATATGGCAGAGTCCGGCATGTTTATCTTATCATATGCCTCAGCCAGATTGTACCTGGCGGCAAATACCTCCGGATCTATGGCCAGCGCCTTGAGGAAGTGATCCTTAGCTTGCAGAGGCATATTGTTTTCTATCTCTACGCAGCCCATATTATACCAGGCGTCATAGTAGCCGCCTACGCGATATTTGGCAGCATCGGCATAGTCTTTCAGAGCGCTCGGCACGTCATGATATAGTTTGTAGGCTGCATTGCCCCGCAGAACAAATGCATTGGAGTGGGTGGGATAGTAGACTAAAGAGGTGTCAATGTATTGGATGGCGCGGATACGCAGTTGTTTTTTGAGTGTAGAGTCCGGGTAGTCACTTGCTTTTTCATTAAAGTCCAGGAGGTCCAGGTAGTGTTGAAGTTCGCCGTTGCTACGCAGCGTGTCAAAGTTCTGGTCGGCCAGTTTGTCCAGGTCGCCTCCTGCAGACATCTGCACTTTGGCACTCCGTGTGCTCACCTTGGCGTCCGTGATAAAGAGCGTAAGATTATCATGCCATGCGAAGTTTCTGCTAAAGGTCTTGACAGAATAGAGGCCCAGGATCACAATGAGCAGGCCTGACAGTACACCGGCGTTAATATATTTCCTGTCCAGGGCTTTCACCAGCAGATAGGCCAGCAGTATGCAGAAACCAAGCGAACACATATACAGGAAGCGCTCATTCATGATGATGCCTACAGTAAAAAATAGATTGGACACCACTGAGAAGGTGATGAAATAATATAGGATAGCATAGCCGGGGATGCTCTTCTTGAAAAGGCCATAAATACCATAAACGCCGAGCGCCAAAGTAGAAAGCAGTGCTACTATAAAGAGTGGATCATTGATCCCTACGTATGGGATCTGATCAAAGTAATAGTCGTGCGTGAGTGGATGCGGGAAGATCAGGAGCTTGTAATACAATAGGAAAGAATAAATGATGGTGGCGTACCGGGTCAGTAAACCGTCCATCGTTTTAGGTAGATGTGCGAAAGGGTTATTGAGTATCTCTGTAGACTCAGCCCCTAAGCCGGACTGAGTGTAGATAGAACGCATGAAGAGGAAAACCCCTGCAGCTGCCAGGTAGGGCACCAATATGAGATAGTGCTTTGGTTTAGCCTTGGTAAAGAAATAATAGGTCAGGGGGACTATAGCCAGGAAGGTGATGGCATTCTCCTTGGAGAGCAGCGCCAGAAAATAAGCTACCGTACCACCGGCTATATACAGCATATTACTGGTGCGCACATAGCGTACTGCGGCATATAGCGCCAGCAAGGAGAATAGCATACCCATGATCTCGTCCCGGCCTTTGATATTGGTCACAGCCTCTGTATGCAGCGGATGCCCGGCATACAGCATAGCAGCAATGAATGGTATAGTAAGGTAAAATACGCTGCCCCGCCGCGGAGGTATGATATCTTTGAGCAGGCGGTAGATGAGCATGCAGGTCAGGCCGAAAAGAAGGATATTAATAAAGTGGCTGACTCCAGGATGCAGGCCGCCGATCAGAGATACCTCTATAGCCAGTGTCACGATGCTCAGCGGCCTGTAGCGGCCACCACTCACGAGGCTCGCGCCACGCTCACCAAAAAAACCCACAAAGGCATCTTTCGTCATCAGGTCCGGTATGCCGCCTATACCCTGCAGGGTAAATTTATTATCAGTGAGTACGAGGGTATCGTCTATGGCATACTTGTCCCAGATGGCATTGCAGTAAATGCCCATCGTGAAAAGGAAAATGATCAGGTAGGGTATATAGGATGCCTCAAACCATTTAGGAGCGGCAGAGGCGGGTGCAGGTCGGTCTGCAGCAGTAGGTGTTTGAGCGGGTGGTGTTGGTCTTTTGTTCGGTTTCGATGCGGCCACGGGCTTTACATTTTGCTCAAATCTATATTAAATGGAGGTAGTTTTCAAGGCCACGATGCGGTGCTGGTCTTGAGTTTGTCCCATGCGGTAGCCAGTACGAACACAATAATGGTCGGTATCCAGATCCAGACAAACTCACTGCTCAGCACCTCGAGGCCGCGGTGCGAAAAGAAGCGGCTGATACTGATAGGAGAGACCCTGATCACACGCCAGGGCAAAAAGTAGCGCTCATCATGAAATGGCGCAAAGAGGTCTACACCGAGCCCCCCGGTGGTGCAGGCATCGAGCAATGCATGTGAAGAGACGGACAGGAAGAATGATACAAAGAGTACGATACGGATCCTGCGGTCCAGGCTATCCGGCCGGTAAAAGAGGAGGACAGCGGCAAGGCTGTATAGCGCCGCAAAGAAAAAGGAATGGGTGATACCCCTGTGGCCCCACATAGAGCCGTACGGTACCCCTGCCCAATAGCCAAGTGCATCGATATCTGGTAGGGCAGCCCCTATGGCTCCTATGAGCCAAAAGCGCCAGCCACGTATGACGGGTGTAATCCTGCCTATAGCTAGTGAGGCTATGGCGTGTGAAAAAGCAGATGCCATAGAGCAAAGATAATGGTCAGGCGCTAACGAGCTTGTACCGTTTGCCGGGGAGGGAGACCACCATGCCATTCATCTCCATCTCCAGCAGGATAGCGGCTATCTCGCCACCGCTCATCTCAGACAGAAGGACCAGGCGGTCTATCTCCAGCTCCTCGGCAGACAGGAGCTGATATATCTTCTGCTCCTGTGCGGATAGATGCAGCGACAGCTGGGCCTTGCGCTTTTTAGGTGTGGCATTGCTCTGCCAGTTCATAGCCTCCAGAAACTGTGCTGCGCTCTCTATCATGGTCGCCTTGAAAGTGCGGATGAGGAAGTTGCATCCTGCACTATACTTATCGCTCACTCGTCCCGGTATGGCAAAGACCTCTTTGTTGTATGTATTGGCTATACCGGCCGTGATGAGCGCTCCGCCTTTGGCTGCGCTCTCTATCACTACCGTGGCATCGGCCATACCTGCCACGATGCGGTTGCGCGCCGGGAAGTTGCCCGGTGACATTTCATGCTTGGAGGTGTACTCCGTCAGAAGGCCCCCCTGCTCGGTCATGCGGCGCGCTACAGTCTTGTGCTGGGCAGGATAGATGGTATTGAGACCATGGGCCAGCACACCTAT
>JAFDYP010000645.1 GCA_018267355.1 Bacteroidota bacterium | reverse complement strand
GTGAAGTAGCCTGCAAACAGTATCGTGTCATTGATATCCTTTGGCTTGTATTTCTCTATCACCAGGCCAAAGTCATCTGCGCCGCTATTGATCGGTGCGCGGAGGTTGGTGGCGTCTTTCCAGACTGTTTTGCCTTTTACAGCCTTGAAGATATCAAAGCCACCCATGCCGGGCAGGCCATTGGAGGCAAAGTAGAGGTTATTGCGCTCGTCCAGCCACGGGAAGCACTCATCGCCCGAGGTATTGACAGCGTTGCCTGCGTTGTGCGGACCGGCCCATCCGCTGTCCGTCTTGGTAAAGTAGTAGAGGTCACGGCCACCAAATCCTGCGCGGAGGTCTGATGACACAAAGAGTATCTTGCCATCACGCGAGAGGGCGGGCTCACGTACATTCACCGTATCATCAAAGAGGCGTATCAGCTCAGGCTCAGACCAGGTGCCGTTATTCTGGCGGCTATAGTAGATGTGGCAGTAGGCAATGCCCGTGGGGCGGTTCTTATTGTCATCATTATCAAAAACACCGCAGCGTGTGAAGTACATCTCATTGCCATCTTTGGTAAAGGTGCAGGACCCCTCATCGTCTTTGGTATCTATGGCCGTGCTGAATTTATCAGCATGAGCGCGGGGATCGAGATCAGAGATATAGAGGTCACCCGGTTTGCCGCCCGTCCACGCGTCAGGTATGCTGCCTGTAGCATCCTCGCGGTCGGAGGCTATCACGATGCGGCCCTTGTACAGTATCGGGCTCCAGTCATTCTGAGGTGTATTGAGGTAGGACAGTCCGGTGATCTGTGTGCGGATCACGTTCTTCTTCCACTCCAGTGCGTTTTTGATATTGCGTAGCTGAGCGATAGCCAGGCTCTTGCTCACGGCGTCGCGCTGGCCATATTTCTCAAAGGTCTTTTGCGCCTCGTCATACTGCTCGGCCATCATCTGCATGCGGCCCAGCATGTAGAGGGAGTGGTCATCTCCGAGGTCGGCGGCCTTGCGGTACCACTCTGCCGCAGCGCTGACATTGCCATAGTGGCGGTATGACTCTGCTATCTGGTAGGCTATCTCTCTTTTGCGCGTGGGATCGCGCTCAGTGCCAAAATCCTTCTGGAGCATTTCGGCAGCGGCATTGTATTCCTTCAGGTCGTAGGCTACAGGGCCGGTGAGCGGCGCTTGTTTCGTTTTGCACGCGGGGATCAGCAGCAGGGATATGAAGACTACAAGAAGACTATAGCGGAGACTCATGCTCGGTTTTGTAGTCTAAATATATCAAACTAAAGCCGACCTGTGAAATGGGTTAGGATTATTTAGTCCTTTTGATATGCAGGGTTGCGATGGACGTGTGGCACTCTACATCATCTATCTGACCATTTTTGAAGTGGTAGACATTCCTATTGCCATCTGAGCTTTTGAACTCTATGACATTGGCCTGGGGAAAAGATAACTCATTGAAATCGGCCTGCGCTTCATTAAAGAAGCGCTTCTTATTTGGGGCATAGCCATCACAATACATCGTGCCTATGGAGTGGGTAGGCGCTTCGGTCCAGGTCTTCTTGCCCATATAGGTATCTGCATTGTACTGCCTGCCGTCAAACCTTATATTACTCCACTTATCTTTCTTGCCGTTATTGATCTCATAGTACACGGATGATTGCAGTTTGCCATCGCGGTAGACAGCCTCATAGTGGGTATGATTTTCGCGCGTCACCCAGAGTATCTTGGCCTTGGCATAGGTATCTAGTACATATACATCGTTACTGCCTTCATGCTTCTTAGTGATCTTGCTATTGCCTATACTATCGCCAAATAGGTAAAGGGTGAAGGCAAGATTCTGGGCCTGCGTATGCAGCGCAGCTATGAGTAGTAGTAATATTATGGAAGGCCTGGCCATGTGTGTATGTGGAGGTATATATCAGATGACGTTTAGCATATATACTTATTTTAGGGCAAAAAGGGATCTGCAAACTGTAAAAAACAGGTAAGTCGGGTAGATGTTCGGGCCAATAACCGAATAGTGTAGCATTGCGCGCTATACAAGTCTGACAGCCAGGACATATATCACTGAGGCGGGCTACAGGCGATGTGGTCAAAATACATCCCTGCGCCCGCCTGGAGGCCAGATCCTGAAGGTTTGTATTTTAGCTGAGCCTGTACATGATGGGTAGGGTGAAGCGTACCCGTACCGGCTTGCCCCCCTGAGAGCCGGGTTTGAAGCGCTGTAGTTTTCGTACTACACGTATGGACTCTTCATCCAGGGACCGGTTGAGCCCGCGCACTACGCGCACATCACCCACATTGCCATTCTCATCTACTATGAATCCTACTACTACACGGCCTTGTATATCTAGCGCTTTGGCATCATCAGGGTAGTCTATCTGGCTGGTGATCTGGCGCATCATGGCTGGCTCACCGCCGGGGTATTCCGGCATCACTGATGCCCAGTCTACCGTCTCAGTGGCTGGCTGTGCTGCTCTGGCCACTGTAGTCGCTATATCTCCGTTTGGATCACCCTTTTTATCGCCAGGCGTAGTGCCGTTCTTATTCTGATCACCGGTGGCGGTGATGGCCAGCATGTCGTTGTGCGGAATGCTGTCAGTGGCATGCTCCGTATTGGTAGGGATCAGTATCGCGGTACTGCGCACAGTGGGCGGGTCAGATACACCTTTAGGTGCAGGCACTGATTTGGGCTTTGGTAGCTCCGGAGTTTTGGGTTTAGCCATCTCGATGGTCTCGATCTTTTCTACGCTCACCTTTTTCAGTTCTGCTACCACCTGCTTGTGCTCCAGCGCATGGACAGGGTGGTAGAGGGCCATGAGAGACTGGTAGCTGCAGAGCAGGGCGCTGAGTGCGAGTGCGCCGAGCACACCCTGCTTGATGCGGCGGTTATAAGACTGGCGCAGCTCATAGGCGCCGTAGGCTTTGTTGCGGCCATCAAAGATGATGTCATCTATAGATAGGCCGTCGTAGTTGGTTGTGTTTTTCATGATCGCTGATTTGCCAGTATCATGCATGGAGAGACCTTATTCCACAAAAAACATTGTCAGGATTTTGTCAGGAAAAAATGACAAATACAGAAAGCATAATTACTTTGAATCTATATGCCCAGATTGCTTTCAGAGATAGTTTTTACTCTTCAGCCAGGCATAGATCTGCTCCGTGCCCCCGGTGTGCGATAGTACATATTCACGGGCTTTTTCGGAGCCGGTGCGCAGGTGGGCGCCGTCGTGCGCATAGAGGTCTTCTATAGAGTCCAGTAGCTGCTCATAGCTGCTCACGGTATAGGCTGCATGCCACTCGGGATGGCTGAGTAGCTCGAGAGCCTCGGCTGACTTCTGATGATTGGGGCCAAAGATGACCGGCCTGCCATATACTGCAGGCTCCAGGATATTGTGCACGCTGGTATCAAAGCCACCTCCTACATATACTACATCTGCATAATAATAGATGGAAGACAGCATGCCGATGCCATCTACGATGATCAGATCATAATCGTGAGCATTTTGAGTGGTCACACGTGAGAAGAGTCCTCGTCTCACCACTGTATTGCCGATGATGTAATAGTTGTTTTCCTCGTTCACATCATGCGGTGCGATGACGTATTTAAATGCACCCTGGAAAGGATCTTCATTGATGAGC
>JAFDYP010000644.1 GCA_018267355.1 Bacteroidota bacterium | reverse complement strand
TGCTATGCCGGTTAAAAGCCGGCTGCTTCGCTGTCTAAGCTTTGGACCGAAAAATGGTGCTCACAGCGGGACTCGCACCCGCACTGGCGACGCTCTCGACGTCGTGCCTCTGCTGTTGGGCTACATGAGCTTTGAAATGGCTCCCACGGCGGGACTCGCACCCGCTAAGACAGATTTGAAGGACCTGTCGCGCGACGACTTTGCATTCGTGGGCATTGAAGAAAATGGCGGAACGCCGAGGACATGCTCCTCATGCCGCACGGTGACGGCACGATCTTGTTAGCAACAAGTCCCGGCACGCTGGTCCGGTTGGCGTTCCTTGTTGAAGCCGTGCAGTGATGCATGCTTGGAATGCAGAGGCAGGAAAGACGGCACGAATGCATGCCGTCTCCTCTGCCTCCACATCTCCGGCCATGGCCGCACGGATGCGTTTTTGCGCCAGACGCTCCAACGATTTTCTTCGAGCATCGGAGTCTTTCCAGCGCCGGGCGCCGAGCAATTTGTTCAGCCGACCTGCTTTCCGAGGATGCAGCAGGAACTTTTCAATTTCACTCAGCCTGGAGTCACCTTCTGGGTCGCAAACCGGCAGCTCATGGACCATGTGCGGAACAATCCTGAGTTCAAAAAGCTGCGGCCACCGAAAGCGCCACGTGTGCTCCCAGTCACGTTTCTGAAACACGTGCTCCACCATGAAATAACGCTTCCACTCCTGGGGGAAATTGCTGCGCCGGCGTCGCCACGGCTTGATGCGTTGAAGCGGCTGATCCAGCTGCTCCATTTGACGGCGTCGCCAGCGCTTGGTGGGTGCAAAGCTGCGCTTCCAATGATACCTGACCACATTGATCTCTTTGAGAATGGCTTCAAGCATCGGGGCGTCAGACTGCTGCTGGGCTGAGTTCGTTAGGAAATAGCATCGCTTCCAGCCTCTCTGAATGGGACGTTCCAAGGCCACTTTTTCAGGAAAACGCCTCCATAGCTTCCAGCGCTCGCGGCAGAGTGATAACAGGAGCTTGTCTTGTATGTCTTTGTTGGTTTTCAATGGTGCGTTTGGCTGTGTTGGTGTGAAAATAAGATCTCTTGTGCCAGACCTTATGAACATGTCGCTGGCGCTCCTGGCAGGACTTGCACCCGCAACCTCCGCGTTCGAAGCGCGGTGCTCTGTCGATTGAGCTACAGGAGTGTTGAAATGGTGCCCGTGACAGGATTCGCACCTGCACTGTACCGGATTTGAAACGGCCGTCTCTGCTGTTGGACTACACAGGCATGCATGAAGTGCTCCCCGTGTGAATTGCACTCACACTGACACCGGGTTTAAAGCAGCGCCCCCCGCGCTGAGCTACGGGAGCCTTGAAATGGTGCCCATGGCAGGACTCGCACCCGCACTGGACCGCTTCTGAGGCGGTTGTCTCTGCATTGGACTACATGGGCATGAAACTGGTGGCCCTGGATGGATTTGCACCATCAACACTGCGCTTCAAAGGCGCATGCTCTGCTGGTGGAGCTACAGGGCAGTTTTATGAAATGGTCGGTCCGGCCGGAGTCGCACCAGCACCTTCCGGGTTATGAGCCCGACGCTCTGACTGTTAAGCTACAGACCAATGAAAATGGTCGGATACCCCGGTGCTGCCCCGGGCTCCTCTTGTTTCCAAAACAAGCGAGTGCTGCTGGCTCTCTCGTATCCGATGAAAAGGTGGACGTGCGCCCCGGACTCGCACCGGGTAATGTGGACTTGCAAACCACTGGCTCGACGACTTCGCCGTGCGCACGAATTGAAATGGTTCCCTCAGCCGGTTCTGCCCCGGCGCCGCTTCGTTCACAACGAAGAATGCTGCTGTTACACTATGAAGGGTGTGTTGAAATGGATCCTCCGGTGAGATTCGCGCTCACATAAACCTGTTTACAAGACAGGTGCCTTTCTGTGTCGGCCACGGAGGAGTTTGAAAAAGTGGTGCGGCATGTCGGAACGCCATGCGCGACAGCGCAACATTAAGACGAAGTCATTTGGCGCAGCCGAAGGCAACTGCCCCGACGCGCTCTGTTTGGAAGACAGAAATGCTTGCTGTTACATCAATGCCGCAATGAAATGGCCGCTGGAGTGGGTAGCGCGCCCACCTCTGCGGATCTTCAATCCGCCGCTCATCTGTCTGAGCCATCCAGCGTATGTTAAAATGGTCCCTCGGCGTGGTGACGCTCCACGGTCTGCCGGTTATCTGCCGGCTGCTCTGCTGTTGAGCTACAGAAGGAAAAAAAGCAGGTGCAAGTGCACGCAAGCCAACAGCGACAAACGAAGCTTTTGCACCAGACTGCCGTGCTCAAAAAATGCAGGCCTCCAACACTCCATCTTTTGCCCGCCGCCTGCTGCTGGTGACAGCCTATCTGGGCTTCATCAGCCTTGGGCTGCCGGACACGCTCATCGGTGTGGCCTGGCCTTCGGTGCGCGATTTTTTCGGACGGCAGCAGAGTGACGTCGCGTGGATCTTCTTGGGTGCGGGAGCCAGCTATTTCGTTTCAGGTTTGCTCACAGGAAAACTGCTCAAGTCATTTGGCA
>JAFDYP010000643.1 GCA_018267355.1 Bacteroidota bacterium | reverse complement strand
GGACGATTTGCGGTGCAAGATTAATGCACATTCTGCAAAGAGCCAAAGGAATTATCATGAGGCGGAGAATGCTGATAATGAAGCGCCCGGAGTGCCATAGCCTTTTGCTCCCCGGCAGGTCTCCTATCATGACATTAGTCCTTAAACTTCCGATTTATGCCCGATTTTTTGATTGCCTGCAGGGAGGCTGGCTCTTACATTTGCCCTCATTAAATCACATCAAAACATCCTGACATGAAAAAACTGATCCTCACACTCGCCGCTGCCGGTATCGCAGTGGCATCTTTCGCCGGTACCACTTTGCGCTATTATAATGAAGACTCTAAAGACTATACGTTCAAAGCCGTGACCTGCGGCAATAACAAAGAAGTGACCTTTGAGCACAGCCGTACTGCCACCCTCACTATTCAGGGATGTAGTGATGCCACGATCAGCACGCCTAACGGCGACATCAAGGTAAAGGACGGAGATAAGATCCATATCAAAGGTGGCAAGGTAGAGGTCGTAAGCAGCCTCTAATGTGCCCAAAGGCATCTGCAAAGCTCCCGGGAGGGGGCTTTGTTGTTTTTAGGCAGCGAGTGATTTCGGATTTTGCGATTTCGGATTTCGGCAGTTTAGCCAGTCCGTAGTTGGCATCTCCGTCGACAACAAGTTTTGCATCATACTGCCACTTGGGGCATGGCATGATAAATGATGCCATCGGATATGAGCCTATGACTCACCTAAATGACACTATATGAAAAGCCTGCTACTACTACTCATGACCACATGCATCTATACCGGAGTCCACGCACAGACCCACCTGAAGGTATACAACGATGACTCCGTAAACCATACCTACATGGTCACTGCCTGCGGCAAAACATCTACCATCACATTGGCGCATAATCGCACCGGACCAGTCGTCATCAAGGGTTGCGCTACGGCCTCTATTGCTACACCAGCAGGACCTTTAAGTGTCAAGAACGGCGACAAGGTGTATATCAAAGACGGCAAAGTATCTGTAGAAAGCAACCTCTGGATGAAGCATATTGATTATAAATAAAATGACAACAAAAAAATGGGCTCCCATCGGAAGCCCATTTTCACATCACTGTCTATAGTGATTACTTCATCGCGAGGTTTTGCAGTTTCGCTCCGGCATTTTCTATTTTGAGCGTAGCTACATTCTGGCCTTGTGCCTTTTCTATCTTATCATTGGCGGCCAGCAGGTCATTGTTTCGCGTGGTTTTGGCCTGTATCAGCGCAGACTTGTCATCGTTTATCTCCATGCGCTTATTCATGATGTCTGCGCTTTTCTGAGAGGGCGATCGTTTTACATCGAACCTTGTCTTGGCCAATGCATAGCGGTCCTCACGCAGGGCAGCCTTCTTTTCTTTGATATATGCCTGATGGTCCATCACCAGGTCGCGCTTATCGGCGCGGAGGTAGGCTTTCGCCTGCGTGTGGTCAGCCTTAGCCTTTCTTAGCTCTTTATTCAGGGCCACCGTATTGAGACCAGCCTTGCGGTCCCCTTTGAGCTGAGACTTGAGGGTTGTTACACGTTCGCGGGTCGCAGACACATGCGAGAGGTCTTTATTGATAGCCGTTTTCTCTACTGTCAGGACCGGAGCACCTGCCATAGCTGGTGTGATGCTACCGATCACCACTGCACCGGCAAATATCGTAGCGAGCACAGCGGATTTCATCTTGAGAGTTTTCATTTCCCTCTATTTTTTAGTTAGAAATAATGATACACTCTGAGTATTTCAAGCATCGTGCCAAGGCTCCTTAAGGCACCATAAGGGATTATAGTACAGCTAATTAAAAATAATAAACCCTTTGTGCGCCGCCCGATTTTCATTGGCTAAAAAACCAATAACGGGCAGAAATAAAACGGCCAAACCTGAAGGTCTGGCCGAATGTTTATTATGAAAACGGGAGCACTACACCCGCGCCTTGATCTGTACCTTCTCATTGCGCACCTCGTCCATTTCTATCTTGGAGATGATCTCGTGCATGATCTCTGTAGTACCTGCGCCTACCGTCAGGAGCCTCAGGTCGCGGAAGGCACGCGCTATGCCGTAGTCCTCCATATAGCCCCAACCGCCATGTATTTGCAGGGCTTCATTAGCTACGTTGAAGGCTTCTTCGCATACATAAGCCTTGGCCACGGATACGATATAGTATGCAGCAGGGCCTTTCTCTATATACTCACCTACGGCGCGATATGAGAGGGAACGGCAGGCCTCCACCTTGATAGCCATCTGGGCGATCTTGTGGCGCAGCACCTGAAACTTAGCTATAGGACGGCCAAAAGCTTCGCGCTCTTTCATGTATTGCTTGGCTTTCTCCAGTGCATTCTCTGCGCTGGCAGTGCCTGTCACAGAGGCTATGAGGCGCTCCTCCTGAAAGTTGCTCATGATATAGTAGAAGCCAAAGTCCTTCTCACCGAGCAGGGCGCTCTTAGGCACCACACAGTTCTCAAAGAAGAGCTGGCCTGTATCACTGGAGTGCATACCGAGCTTATTGTGTACCGGTACGGCAGAGAAGCCTGTCGTCTTGGTATCAAACAGCAGCAGTGACAGCGCGTGCCCCTCTCCTGTCCTCACAGCCAGTACGATGAAGTCTGCCATCGTACCATTGGTAATAAACATCTTCGAGCCATTTACTACAAAGTAATCGCCCTTGTCCTCCGCTGTGGTCTTGATGCCACCCACATCGGAGCCAGCACCCGGCTCTGTGATACCAAGCGCTGCGATCTTCTCGCCCTTCAGCGCAGGTACCAGATAGTTTTGCTTCTGCTCCTCCGTGCCTAGGGCATTGATCACAGGGAGTGGCAGGTAGCAGTGTGCGTAGAGGCTCATAGCCAGGCCACCTATATTGGCACGGGTCAGCTCCTCACTGATCACCACGGCAGACCACATATCCATACCGCTGCCACCATAGGCCTCGGGGAAGCTGACCCCAAAGAAGCCCTGCTGACCCATCTTGGTGAATACTTCACGCTCACATATCTTATTCTCCTCCCAGTACTTGACATTAGGGATGATCTCTTTCTCTACAAACTGACGGAACGACTGACGGAGCAGCTGATGGCTCTCTGTAAATGGTGACATTGTATTTCGGTTTTTGTGTAACCCAATTTAGTGTATTCACCGCGTACCATCCTAGCTTTGGGCACATAAAATTTGCCTACCGCAGGTAGATTAAAATACTTTAGCGCGAAAGCGTAAAAACGCTAAACGAAAGATGAGATTCTTTCACCGCAAAAAGGCGAAAACGCAAAATGATAACCACGAAAGGCTCTTTTGCCACTATGCCTTCTTAGCTCTGAGCAAGTGAGTCCAGCGCAGCAGTTCTTTCATCATCACGTGAGCAGATTGATCTATGCCCTCATTGCTTTCAAAGCCGCCTTCGTCGTTTATCATCTTGGCAAAGAATGGGAGCACCACTGCCTCTGTGACGGGCACGACCTTTAGCGTAGTCAGTACCTGCTTCAGCATCTGTACTGCACGGGTACCGCCTGATGCACCACCATAGCTCACAAAGGCTGCCGGCTTATCAGCCCACTCATGAAAGAGGT
>JAFDYP010000642.1 GCA_018267355.1 Bacteroidota bacterium | reverse complement strand
TGACCAGTGAGTTGCGGATATCTATGAATATCTCTGTGCCTATGGCCGAGAATTCTGTTTTGACATAGCCGAGGCCGATTGCCCTATTGAGGGTAGGAGATTGGGTGCCTGATGTCACCTCTCCTATCTCGTTGCCGTCTGCGTCTTTGATCTTGTAGTGCTGGCGAGGTATGCCGCGGTCTATCATCTCAAAGCCCACTAGCTTTTGCTTCACTCCTGTTTCTTTCAGTTGCTTGTGATAATCAGAGTGGACAAACGTTTTGGTGAATTTTGTGATCCAACCGAGGCCAGCCTCGATAGGAGAGGTGGTGTCATTGATATCATTGCCATACAGGCAGAAAGCTTTCTCCAGGCGGAGCGTATCGCGGCAGCCAAGTCCACATGGCTGTATGCCAAATTCATTGCCGGCTTCAAATACGGCATACCACAGTTTCTCCGCGTCCTCATTTTTCACATAAAGCTCAAAACCGCCTGAGCCGGTATAACCGGTATTGGATATGATCACATCTGATATACCGGCAAAGGTACCGATAGCAAAGGCGTAATAAGGTATGGCGCTCAGGTCCGTATCAGTTAGTTTCTGCAGCGCCTTGATCGCATCCGGGCCCTGTACCGCCAGCAGGCTGGTGTCCGGACTCACGTTCTTCATGTCTACTCCAAAGCTATTGTGACTACTGATCCAGTTCCAATCCTTTTCTATGTTAGAGGCATTGACCACCAGGTAGTATTTCTCTGCATTGATACGATAGACCAGCAGATCATCTACTATACCACCCTGATCATTGGTCATGCAGGAGTATTGCACTTTGCCATCGGTCAGCTTAGATGCATCGTTTGTCGTGACCAGTTGTATCAGGTCCAGCGCCTTAGGGCCACTCAGGATAAACTCTCCCATGTGCGACACATCAAATACCCCCACGCTATTGCGCACAGCATTGTGCTCCTGGGTGATGCCGGCATAAGATACGGGCATATTAAAGCCTGCGAAAGGAACCATTTTGGCGCCCAAAGTCTGATGTATGTGTGTGAGAGAGGTATTTTGCATATCCTGATTTGAGTGCGCCAAATGTAAGATATGCTTTTGAGATTTATGGGCTGATTTTAGACCTCCTTGCACTGGCCCCACATCTGCCTGTCTCCCATATCCAGCATACAGCGTGTGTGATCTTGCTTGCTTATGTAGAGATAGATATCATTGGATATAAACCGCATATCAAAGTTATCCTTGGTCATACCATATATCGGTATCTGGTAGACCCTATCTGCACCATCTGCCAGGCGGCAGGGATACTGTACCAGGAGCTGGCTTTTGGTACGCAGCTCTATATTGCTCATTTCATCGCCGCTCAGCACATTCATCGCCGCCACACGGCCATGAGCCACACTCTGCTCATAGCTATAGCTGCTGTCTCTGATCACGCACAGTGCATAGTCTACATGCACCCTGATCGCATTTTGCCGGAATACCTCTGCATCATCCACTCGTGGATCTTCGCTCTGCTTATCGACCCGCTTTTTCAGCTGATATATCCGCAGTGCGATGACAGCTATTGGGATAAGTGCCAATGCTATACTTTTCCAAAAATTCATTTTGTGTTTACCTTTTAGTTCAATCGCGTGGCCTATGCGTAAAGATACCAAAAGCGCCTTTATTATTTCTGGCTAACTTGCCGCCCATTATTCTGAGAAACATGCAGTTTCCAAAACCTATTGCTGTCGGAGAGATAGCACTACAGACAGGAGCAGAGATCATCGGAGGTGCGGCAGGCGTCGTGACCGGTATGAATGAGATACATAATGTAGCTCCGGGCGATATCACATTTGTGGACCATGAGAAGTATTACAACTTTGTGCTCTCCTCTGCCGCTACATTTATCTTCATCAATAAGAAAGTAGACGCTCCTGCCGGCAAGACGCTGCTCTATACTGAGGATCCATTTCGCGCATATAATGACCTGGCCATCGCCATGCGGCCACAGGCTTTCAGCGGTGCAAACATAGCCCCGACTGCGCAGATAGGCCCGGGTACGGTGATATATCCCTCTGCATATGTGGGCGACCACGTGACTATAGGCAGTGACTGTATCATCTATCCCCATGTGACCATCTATGCCCACTCCGTGATAGGAGACCGCGTGATCATACACGGCAATAGTACGATAGGAGCCGATGCCTTCTACTACAAAGGCCGCGGTACACACTATGACAAGATGCATACCGTAGGCCGCGCAGTGATACATGACGATGTAGAGATAGGCAGCGGCTGCACTATAGATGCTGGCGTATCTGCAGACACAGTAGTGGGAAAAGGCACCAAACTGGATAGCCAGGTACATATAGGCCATGATGCCACCGTAGGGATGCACTGTATCCTCTGCGCTCAGGTGGGCATAGCAGGCAATGTCCGTGTGGGTAACCACGTGACACTATATGGCAAAGCAGCCCTCAGCAAAAACATTTCTGTGGGTGATAGGGCTGTGCTGCTGGGCAGTAGTGCCTCAGCCAAATCTCTGGAGGGCGGCAAGACCTACCTCGGCACACCGGCAGAAGAGGTACACCGGGCCTCCCGTCAGTTTGCGATCATCAAAATGCTGCCGGATATGTGGGAAAAACTGCGCAAACTTTAAAAATTGATTTTGAACCGATAAGACAATATAATTAATTGATTATCAACAATATAATTTATCTGTTTCGCACATTTTCCACGTGGAAACAGTCTTAACTTTACACATTTATACTATATAAACCGCATCATGAGAAAATTTGCCTTGCTATTATCAGTCCTCCATGTGGCCATCGCAGCCCTGGCCGCAGACAATGCTTACCACGTATCCATAGACCTCACCAAAACGACAGACCGCAGGCTCAACATAGAAGTCACTGCACCGGTGCTCACCGAGAGTGACATCATATACAGTCTGCCTAAGATGGTACCGGGCACCTATTCTATTTATGATTTCGGGCGCTTTGTGGAAGATTTTAAAGCCTTTGACCGCAAGGGAAATACGCTGGAGGTGACGCGCATAGACACTAATAGCTGGAAGATCCAGAATGCAAATCTGCTGGGCAAGCTCACGTACCGCGTGCGTGACACCTATCATGCTTCAAAAACAGATAACCCAATTTTTGAGCCGGCAGGTAGTGACTTTCAGCCTGACACCTGCTTTGTCCTGAATTTTCATACGATGATCGGCTACTTCCGCCATCATACGAAACTGTACTATGAACTCAATATCACTCATGCACCCCAATTCTTTGGCAGTACCTCTCTGGTAGATCGCGACAATAGTGAAACGCAAGATCAGTACATCGTGCCTAGCTACAACGAAGTAGTGGACAACCCTGTGATGTATACCGTACCTGATACTGCTCACCTGCGGATAGGCGAGAGCGACATCCTGATCTCGGTCTACTCTCCTGCCAAAACTGCAACAGCGGCGGGAATAGCCAAAGGGATCGATACACTGCTACAGGCCCAAGGCAAATACCTGGGAGGCAATCTACCCGTATCGAAATATTCTTTCCTCATCTATCTGTCAGATCACGAGGGTCTGACTGGAGGCTATGGAGCGCTGGAGCATTCTTATGGCTCTATGTACTATCTGATAGATGGCACTGATGAGGCGCTCTCATCCACCGTCAGAAATGTAGCATCACATGAATTCTTTCACATCGTGACGCCATTGAATATCCACTCTGAAGAGATCGCGAATTTTGACTTTGACAATCCGAAAATGAGCGAGCACCTGTGGCTGTATGAAGGGTCGACAGAGTATCATGCCCACTCTGTACAGGTGAGATATGGCCTGATCTCTCCCGAGGGATACCTCTCTGCCATACGGCAGGAAATGAACGAAGCACAGTTTGGCTTCAATGATTCCCTCTCCTTCACGGCGCTGAGCCTGGGTGCCCTGGACAAATACAAAGACCAGTATACCAATGTATATGCCAAGGGGGCTCTCATCTCCATGTGTCTCGACCTGAAGCTGATCAAGGACTCAGAGGGAAAATACAGACTAATGGATCTCATCAATGATCTGGCTAAGACCTATGGCAAGGATCGGGCATTTCAGGATCAGGAGTTATTTGACAAGATCTACAGCCTCACCAAGCCTGATATCAAGGAATTTCTGCAGGATCACGTCATCGGTGGCAAGCCTCTGCCGTTCAAAGAGGTGCTGGGATATGCCGGTGTAGATTACACTAAGATCAAAACAGAATCCTCCTATTCGTTTGGTGGCTTTGGGGTAGGCTATGACCCTGAGGCGAAACGCCTGGTGGTGAGCAGCCTGAAAAACCTGAATGCCTTTGGCCGCACAATGGGCTATCAGGAGGGCGATGAAATATTGTCAGTAAATGGAGAAAAGCTGGCTCCGGCTGATTTTGCATCGTTCAGGGCGCATTGGCTCAAGACAGTCAAAGACGGAGATAAATTTAAAATGGTGGTACTGAGAAAGGGCGCCAATGGGAAGACCAAAAAGAAAACGCTGCAGGCAAAGGTCTTTAAGGCAGAAACCAGCACCTACAACCTTTTATCCTTGGCAAAAGACCCCTCGCCTGAGCAACTGAAGATCAGGAAAGCTTGGCTCGAAGCCGATAACAAATAAACCGGACGGAATTGCTTTTCGACTGGACGGAATCCCTTCTTGGAAAGGCAATTTTTCCGACTAAGCCCGAAAACCGAGGATACTCCCGAATGGGGCAATTTATTGACAACCTGTTCCTGAAGCAATTGTGAATTTGTTAGTAAGGCCATTAAGGCTAGTAATAGAGCGAGTTTTGAGCCAACATAAGGGTTTGGATAAAATTGTTCCACGTGGAACAAAAACCAAGCAAACCGGGTTCCATCATAGCAGATGTTCCACGTGGAACATCTGCTATCCGAAATAATGTTATATCCAGCCCGTCTCAATAGTAATAGTTAATTTTGCCCTCTCCATGTTTAAAAAATACGACGTCATAGTAGTAGGGGCCGGCCATGCCGGATGTGAAGCGGCCGCAGCCGCGGCCAATATGGGCTCCAGTGTCCTTCTGGTCACGATGAATATGCAGACCCTTGCCCAGATGAGCTGCAACCCTGCCATGGGCGGTATAGCCAAAGGCCAGATCGTACGCGAAATTGACGCGCTAGGTGGGTACTCGGGTATTGTGTCCGACAAAAGTATGATCCAATTTAGGATGCTCAATCGGTCCAAAGGCCCGGCCATGTGGAGTCCACGCACCCAAAACGACAGGATGCTATTCGCGGCAGAATGGCGTAAAATGCTGGAGCAAACCCCAAATGTCGACTTCTGGCAAGATATGGTAGCTGGCCTATTGGTCAAAAATGGCGTAGTCAAAGGTATCAGAACCTCCATGGGCATGGATATAGAGGGGGAGGCTGTCGTACTGACCAATGGAACCTTTCTCAATGGTCTTATCCATATTGGCGAAAAGCATTTTGGAGGGGGCAGAGCTGGAGAAAAGGCCGCAACCGGCATTACAGAACAGCTGATCGCCCTTGGTTTTGAATCAGGCCGCATGAAAACAGGT
>JAFDYP010000641.1 GCA_018267355.1 Bacteroidota bacterium | reverse complement strand
GATCAGAAAGCGCATCAGTTTCAACCGGTGGTCTTGAGGTGATTTAGATTTAATGGTCGGGTTCTTCTTTTCCGCCAGCTTGAGCGCCGCGGCGTAGTACTCCTCCTGGTCCAGCTCCTGCAGATAGGGGCGATAGATCGTGTCCTTGATGCCTTTGGCAGAGAGTGCCGCACGGATCTTGGCGGCACCCCATTTCTTATTGTTGAATTTGCTTTCTACAAAACTCCTGACGTAGCGTTTCTCGTCCAGAAAACCTGACCGCTCCAGCTGGTCTATATAGGGCTGCATTTCACCCTTAGCGATCTTGAGGGCGATGCACTTCCTGACCACATCAAACCTGCAGCGCTCCTGGTATTCGCAGAAGTGGCAGAGCTTTTCATACAGGAGTTTGTCGAGCATAGTGCCGGGTGGCTGGTGTTAGTTGGCGGTTGACAGGAATACAAACAAAATGGACACAAGCCCATTGTCGAAAATAGATAAAGAAAGGGATTTGTATACAGTGATGACCAGCCATGAGCGAGCCCATCACTACCACCAGCTTAGTCGAACTTACGCTTCTGGAACCACACATTATTCAGCGTGAAACCAAAGTTGATGCGATAGTAGCTCTCTGCTATGAGGCTTTTGGTGCCGGGAGTACGCGATCCGATATCAGCGTTGAAATGGAAACGTGCAGCCTCCCGGTACTGTACTGCCATAGGTATCGGTATCGGCATACTCAGACCCACTGTGCCGCCATATTCGGTCAGCTGGATACCCTGATAGATCACTTCGCTCTTGCCATAGTAGCCTCCCACCTTGTACTGTATGCGGTCCAGAAACTTCTTTGAGTCATAGTTTGGCACGATGCTCGCACCGGCCATCAGACGCCAGCTATTGGCCAGCTTATTAGTATTCAGATCATAGGCAAACTGATTCCACCCGGCATAGCGGAAATCTGCCCCTACCAGCCACCAGTTCTCATTGCCTACCGTAAAGCCCGCAGAGAAATTATACGGTATCACCATTTTGCTGCGCTTCTCAGCATAGCTCAGCGGAGTATCTACTATGGTCTGTACATCAGAGATATTGATGTAGCGCTCCCACTGGCTGGAGGTACGCGCATTGACTTTCACATTGGACGAGCCCTGAGCACCTACAGTGAAAAAGACATCCGTTTTGAGTGTGTTTTGAGTGGTCTTTTTCAGTATCCGCTTTTTGTATTGCACGCCTACATTGTAAAGAAAGCCGCTCACCCTCAGTGACGTCGCATTTTGAACATTGAAGGCATCAATAGAGTCGGTAAAAGCAAAACCACGGGTATAATCGAGCCTGCCAAATAAATAGGCGGCATTGACCCCTATGGAGAAACCCTTGATCTGGTAGCCTGTACCCAGGTAAAACTGGTAGAGAGAACCCTGGCCGGTATAGACCTTATTGGTGTCTATATCGTTATTGGTAAAGTTATAGTTCAATATGCTATAAGGTAAGAGGCCAAAACTAAGCCCCAGTTTATTTCGCAGCAGTGGTACGCCCAGAGCTATATGGTTTATAGAGCCATTCACGCCATTGTAGAGTGAATCTTTGGTCCGCACGGTCGCAGCATCAGCATTGACCCCCAGCTCAAAGGTGGTAGAGGTCAGCTCTGAATAGGAGGCAGGATTATTGTGATTGATATGTATGGGGCTGGAGTAGCCGGTAGCTATACCACCCATACCTTTGGTCACCGAGAAAACATCAGAAGACAGGTAGCCGAGGCCATAGCGTGAAAACGGGGAAAACACCTGTGCGTAAGCGGCGCCCGAGGAGCATAAGAGGAGCACCATAACAAGAGCCGAAAAGTATTTACGCATTGTGTAATAAGATATAATTCAATCCCTCCAGTACCATATCGGGGCCGGCAAATATGCCATTTTTAAGATTCTTAACCAAAAAGGCAATGTCACCGCCGGTCACTGCTACACGGAGTCCGCTATAACGGCGCTCATACTCTTCTATTGTGCCGCTGACCTCCTGTATCACGCCCTCCAGCACCCCGCTGAGGATAGAGCTGGTAGTATCAGTACCTATCAGGCCGTCAAATGCGTCGTGCCGGTAGGCATCCCAGTCTACATAGGGCAGGCGTGAGGTGTAATGCTGCAGCGCGCGAAAGCGCATGGTGATACCGGGAGAGATAGCACCGCCATGGTAGCCGGCAGTATCTACCAGATTGTAGGTAATGCAGGTGCCCGCTGCTATGACGAGGGCCGGCACGCCTATTATCTTTTGCGCCGCTACGGCCAGTGTCAGGCGGTCAGCTCCTAGTGTCTCGGGAGTACCGTATAGATTGGCTATGGGCAGGCTGGTGGCAGGAGATAGCAGCTCGTAGGGGATATTATATTTTTTTAGCAGATCCGTCACCGGCGTGTGCTCAGACACCGATGCTATGAGGCAGCGCGAGGGTACCGGGCCAGCATTCAGATGCTGCTCCAGCGCCGCGACCCCGGTGCCGGAGTAGCGCATCTCCTCACCCTCAAAGGAGGCAAATTTGATGGCTGTATTGCCTATGTCTGCTACGAGCTGCATACCCCGGCTAAAATACTAGGTTTTGCGGAAAGCGTATCAGGGCAGAAGCCGGCATACAATGCCGCCCGCAGAGGTTCGTTTACATAAAGAGCACTTGTCGCCGTCTTTTTTAATTTTACTCCCATGTATCGATATAACTCCGGCAATAACCCAATCAATACCAACAGCGCAGTATTTTATCTGATCGTAGCCAATATTGCCCTCTTTGCTTTTACCAATATTCTGCCGGGCATCCTGCCGCTCGGTCCGGGTATGCTGGCTATGCACTATCCGTCTTCAGAGTATTTCCGGCCCCGGCAGATCATCACCTACATGTTCATGCATGCCAATATCGGCCACATTTTCTTCAATATGTTTGGTCTGTACATGTTTGGCGAGATACTGGAGCGCGTCTGGGGGCCTAAGCGTTTTACGGAGTTTTACTTCATGACAGGTTTTGGCGCGCTGGCCATACACACGCTGGTGCAGGCTATCCAGATCTATCAGCTCACGGGTTCCTTCGCTCCGGCCAATCTGCTGGTGATGCCGGGCTCGCAGGCATGGGAGATCATCAATACACCTGTACTCGGCGCCTCGGGTGCTGTGTTTGGCGTATTGACCGCTTTTGCATTGCTATTCCCCAATACGGAGCTGTACCTCATGTTTGTGCCTATACCTGTCAAAGCTAAATATGCCATAGGCGGCTATGTAGTGTTTGAACTGCTCAGCGGCGTGAGCAATAGCCCATCCGACAATGTAGCCCACTTTGCGCATCTCGGTGGTGCGCTGTTTGGTTTTATCATCGTGCGGATCTGGAACAGGAACCGCAACACGCTTTATTGATCATGCTGAAAAGTTTCTGGGAAGATATTGTGCATCAGTTTCGCATGGGCAGCGTTATTATCAGGCTCATCATTATCTGCATTGCCATTTTTGTCTGCATGGAGACGCTTCATCTCATCCTGTGGAGCAGTCAGCGTGATGCACTATATGCCACCATTTACCATTGGGTAGCACTGCCATACGACCTTACCGTTTTGATCCGCAAGCCATGGACTATCATCTCCTATATGTTTGTGCATGCGGGGGTAGGCCACATTCTATACAATATGCTCTGGTTATATTGGTTTGGCGAGATATATCAGCTATACATGCGCGACCGGAGGGCGCTGGCTGTTTTCTTTGGTGGTGGCCTGGCGGGTGCAGCGCTTAGTATCACAGCTTACCATATACTGCCACCGCTCCGGCCGCTCGTGCCTGAGGCTACGCTGGTGGGTGCATCTGCCGGTATAGAGGCTATTATGTTTGCAGCTACGGCGCTCAATCCGGACCACAAGATACGTTTGTTTTTCATCGGTGAGGTCCCTCTCAAGTTCGTAGCATTAGGCATATTCATTTTGAATTATGTCGCTATCACATACGGCAATCCGGGAGGTGAGATAGCCCACATAGGCGGCGCAATCTTTGGTTTCACATATATCAAGTCTCTGCAGTCCGGCAGGGATTGGTTCGCACCGCTGGACTGGGTATCCCGCCGCCTCAGCCGGAGCGGCAGGAATATGAAAGCCACCCATGTCAGCAGGGGGGCCACGGCCACGCAGCCGGAGCGCCCGTCGTCAGAGCAGAAGCGGCTGGATGAGATACTGGACAAGATATCTAAGTCGGGCTACAGCAGCCTATCCAAAGAAGAAAAGGACTTCCTGTTTAAATACAGCAATAAGTGATCATCGCGCAGGTCTGTCACGCAGCTTTTTCATAAAATCTGCCTGCGGCTTGCGCAGAGCCAGGTCATGAGGATCTGCTGTGAGTATAGAATCTTCTTTCAGCTGGGTATTTTCGGCGTCAAATATGGCCAGTTCCTTTTCTGAAAACACACGGCGCTCTTCGGGCCTGGTGGTCAGCTCAAAGCCCAGGCGCTCCAGCATATCGCCAGCTACGCTCTCATAGATCACCAGATCTTCATGGCTCATTTCTTTTAGAAATTTGCCGGAGTTATCTTTCATGATAGGCTTGGCCACATTTTCCCACATGTGCCCTGATACAGCTGTTCTTTTTGATTCTTCAGATTTGTAATAATCCAGGATGCTGTCACTATATGGCAGCGAAAACTTATCGCAGATATGATGGATATGTGCAGTGGGCTCACTGATCAGGTCTTTGTAGCGCAGTGCTACAAAACGATCAGCAGGGATGGTTTCCAGAAAATCCAATGCCTGCTGCTGATCCTGGCGCCACTTGCGGGCGAGATGATAGAAGTGCTTTTCTCCTACTATAGCCTTGCGGAATGACAAAGCCACATCCCTGCCATCGCGGTAGAGATAGATGATATATGGGTACACCCCCTCCGCAGCATAGTGGTCTATATGTGCCACTGTCTCGAGGCTTTTGCAGCACCATGTATCGAGTCCCTTTGCCAGGCACTGTAGCTCATGCAGACGTATGAAGACCTCTAGCAGCGAGCGGTGCTGACACATATCCCAGATACGCGCACCGTCCAGTGTGGCAGCCTCCCAGGGTACAGGGTTTAGCTCTACCACGTGGCAGACATCATCTATGAGCTGACTAAAGTTTTCATCACGCTCCAGATCGCCATAGCGGTCCATGATCGGATAAAAGTTTAGCATGATATGCGGTGGATGCGGTGCAAAAACGCCGGGCAACTGACTGAGCATGAGCCGCAGGAGATTGGAGCCTGATCGTTGGGTGCCGATCATTTGAATGGCTTTGATAGAAGAGGACATTACTTTCAATTCAATATACGATTCTAACCAAAAAATGATTCAAGGTCATAACATATCGATGAATGAGATGTTTTTGTGTACCAATAGATTGTAATTAGCATTTAACATAGCCTCATTTAATCTTGATATATCAGGTAAAAAGACGTGAAGTGCAAAAATGATAGAATGATGAAGATGCATTCTTTGCACAAATGGTTGCCTGAGGTATATTTGCCGTATGTCTATCAAAGTCACAGGTCTCACTAAAGTATATGGCGCCCAGCGTGCTGTAGATGATAT
>JAFDYP010000640.1 GCA_018267355.1 Bacteroidota bacterium | reverse complement strand
GCCTATATTCTGCAGCTCTGCTATAGACAGGGCGCCTGCACGGGATATGATGATATCTGCTGCGGCATACGCATAGTCCATCCGTACTATGAACTGCGTCTGATGGATATTTTCTACATCAGGGTTTTCTTTTGTCCAGACTTTTCCGGTCTGCCAGAGCAGTTGTGTGCCAGTCCCTTTTATTTTATCCGCATAGGCATAGACGCTCTCATTGATCGTCCGTGCGCCGAGGCTACCGCCTATGATGAGTATTGTCTTCTTGTTTTCATCCAGATCAAAATATGAGTAGGCATCCTTACGGCTGATATCGTCATGTATGATCTCGGCACGGATCGGATTCCCTGTCAGCACGATCTTTTCCTTCGGGAAAACTGACTCCATACCCTCATAAGCTACACATATCTTCTTCGCCCTCCTGGCCAGTATTTTATTGGTGATGCCCGCAAAGGAATTTTGCTCCTGTATGATACATGGCACACCTGACAGGCTAGCCGCCATCAGCAGCGGACCGCTCGCATAGCCACCCACACCTATCGCTACAGATGGCTTGAAATCGCTTACGATCTTGCGCGCAGCAGCGAGGCTCTTTACTACTTTCAGCGGTAGGCCCAGATTAGACAGTATCTGTCCGCGCTGGAAGCCCGCGATGCTCAGTCCCTTGATCTCATAGCCCGCCTCTGGCACGCGCTGCATCTCCATGCGGTCATTGGCTCCTACGAAAAGTATCTCGCAGTCAGGCACCTGCTTCTTCAGCATATTGGCAATAGCTACCGCAGGGAAGATGTGCCCCCCGGTACCGCCGCCACTGATGATGAATCTTTTGCCTGACATATATTATGCTGTCGCCAGCTCTTCTTCTGTTTCTTGTTCTTGCGTCAGCTCGATGTTGCGGCTTACGCTTAATATTATTCCGAATGCGATGCTCGTAAACACTACCGAGCTACCACCCATACTCACCAGCGGCAGCGTCACACCTGTGACCGGAAACAATCCGACAGCCACTGCCATATTGATCATCGCTTGCAGCACGAGGCTCACTCCGAGTCCTACTGCGAGGAAGGCCCCGAAGGCCTTAGGCGCGTCCATCACGATCCTGATGCAGCGATAGAGCAGCAGCAGGTATATGAAAACGATAAAGATGCCACCCACCAGGCCATACTCCTCTATGATGATAGCGAAGATGAAATCAGAATATGCCTCCGGCAGAAAGTGCTTCTGCATGGAGTTGCCTGGACCATTCGGCAGGATACCACCGCGTGCGATGGCAGTGCGTGCCTGGCGCTGCTGGTAGTCATCATCTGCATTAGGTTCTTTATTGATAAAATGCGTTTGTATACGTTTCTTCCACGTAGGCATACGGCCCATGTGTGCCAGCAGGCTATCGGGAGTGAGCAGCAGTACGGCGAGGAACAACCCTATCACCACCGCGCTGGCTGCAAAGAGCAACGCCAGATGTTTGATGGCCAGACGGCCTATAAATAGAATGAATACCGACGTAAAAAACAGGATTAGCGCCGTAGACAGATTGTCCTTGGCGATCATGATGCACGGCAGTAGTACTACACCCAGCATCGGTAGCACTGTCTTGCGAAAGTCATCCATCTTGTCCTGATTCTTTGAGAGCATGCGTGCGAGGAGCATGATCACTGCGAGTTTGGCCAGGTCTGATGTCTGGAAGGTCCAACCTATCAGTGGCAGCCTGATCCAGCGGCTGGCGTGATTGATACTCGTACCCCAGAACATGGTATACAGCAATAGTGGCACACAAATGATCCAAAGTATCTGCGCGATGCGAGAGAAGTAGCGGTAGTCTACCATGTGCGCAAAGTACATGAGCAGGATGCCGCCCAGCGCACTCAGTATCTGCTTGTAGAGATAGTGAGATGAGTTGCCATCTGCATTTTTAAATGCGAGGCTGCTCGACGCACTATATACTGCCAGCATGGAGAAGACAAAAAGCACCATGACCACGAGCCAGATGATGCGATCACCCCTCAGGTATTCAAATGTTTTATTGACAGTCTCCTTCATATCGTTACTACTATTTGGGCTAGTGCCCTAAAAGACAGCACAACCATTCAATTTGTCGTTTTCACAGATCCGCAGCCTAGAGCTGTATCACAGCGTCTTTAAACTTCTTGCCCCTGTCCTCATAGTTTTGGAAGAGGTCGAATGAAGCGCAGGCCGGTGACAGCAGCACGGCATCGCCGGGATTGCTGAGCTGGTAGCCCATGCGCACAGCATCACGCATATTCGTGCAGTTGATCACGATGTCTACATGTTTGCTGAAGGCAGAGTGCAGCTTCGTATTGTCTACACCGAGGCAGATCATGGCGCGCACTTTCTTTTTGACCAGGCCCTCCAGTACAGAGTAGTCGTTGCCTTTGTCCACACCACCGGCTATCCAGATGATCGGTTTGCTCACCGACTCCAGGGCATACCAGGTAGAGTTGACGTTAGTGGCCTTAGAGTCATTGATAAACTCGACGCCACGGATCTTCGTTACAGTCTCGAGACGGTGCTCGAGGCTTTTGAAGTTGGCGAGGCTCTCGCGTATCTGCTCCTTGCGGAGGCCGTAAATGTTTGCTACTATCCCAGCAGCCATTGAGTTGTAGACATTGTGCCTACCTCTGATCCCGAGTTCTTGGATTGACATAGTAAAAGGGTTGTTGTTGTTTATAGATATTTGAATGGTTTCGTCCTTGACATAGGCACCTTCTGTGATCACCTGATCATAGGCAAAAGGCACCTTCCTCGCAGCAGTCGGATACTTGTCTATATTCTGCATCGTGATCTCATCCTCTGCGCAGTAGATAAAGTAGTCCTCTGATGTCTGGTTTTTTGCTATAGCAAACTTTGCTGTCACATAGTTTTGCAGCTCATAGTTGTAGCGGTCCAGGTGGTCTGGCGTGATATTGGTCAGAATGGAGATATGCGGACGGAAAGTCTCTATATCATCCAGCTGAAAGCTCGATATCTCCAGCACGTAGTGGTCATAGTTCTCTGTGGCCACCTGCATCGCAAAGCTCTTGCCGATATTGCCACCGAGGCCTACATTCATACCGCCTTCCTTCATGATATGGTAGGTCAGCGCAGTCACAGTGGTCTTGCCATTGGCACCGGTGATACCCACTATCTTAGCATCCGTATACCAGCTGGCAAACTCGATCTCTGATACGATGCGTGTATTTTGAGCACGCAGCTTTTTAATCATTTCAGCCTTCTCCGGTATGCCGGGGCTTTTCATCACCAGGTCAGCATTCAGGATCTTCTCCTCTGTATGCTGCTCCTCTTCATAGTCCACTTTGTATTCGTTCAGTATCGCCTTGTACTTATCAGCTATCTTGCCTTTGTCGCTCAGGAACACGTCATAGCCCTGCTTCAGCCCAAGTACTGCTGTACCTGCACCGCTCTCTCCACCACCTAATATGACGAGTCTCTTGCTCACGATTTTCTTATCTGATCTTCAGGGTTACAATGGACAATACAGCCAGCAGGATACCGATGATCCAGAAGCGCGATACGATCTTGCTCTCATGCCAGCCGAGTTTCTGATAGTGATGATGTAGGGGTGACATCAGGAATATCCTCCTGCCCTCACCGTACTTCTTCTTTGTGTATTTGAAATAAGAAACCTGCATCATCACAGATACATTCTCTATCAGGAAGATGCCGCACATCAGTGGCAGCAGCAGTTCCTTGCGAGTAGCGATAGCCAGCGTGGCTATGATGCCGCCCAGCGCCAGTGAGCCCGTATCTCCCATAAATACCTGCGCCGGATAGGCATTCCACCAGAGGAAGCCTACGCATGCACCGATAAATGCTGCCAGGAAGATGGTCAGCTCACCCGAGTTAGGGATATACATGATGTTCAGATAGTCGGCGAAAATGATATTGCCAGACAGGTACGCAAACACGAGCAGCGTGGAGCCGACTATGGCAGAGGTACCCGTGGCGAGTCCGTCTATTCCATCGGTGAGATTGGCTCCATTAGATACCGCAGTAATGATGAATATCACTACGGGTATGAAAATGAGCCATGAGTATTTTGCCCAGTCCGGATGGATGGCACTCAGTATCATGGAGTAGTCAAACTCATGTGTCTTGATGAATGGTAGCGAAGTGGTCTGGTCGCGTACCTGCACGAGATAGTGTACTGTGCCGCGATCATCACGCACCTGAGATATCAGAGATGGCTGGTAAGAAGCTACTGCTGTGGCGGGAATTTCTTCTTTTGTATAGACATTCTTATTGAAATAAAGTACGATGCCTACGATCAGGCCTAATCCCACCTGGCCAATGATCTTGAATGTACCTGCTAGCCCTTTCTTGTCCTTCTTGAATACCTTTATATAATCATCTGCAAAGCCTATGGCTCCCAGCCATACCGTAGTGATGAGGCTTAGAATAATATACACGTTGTCCAGGCGTGCCAGGAGCAGCGTAGGGATCAGGATCGCACCGAGTATGATGAGGCCACCCATAGTAGGGGTTCCCTTCTTCTGGTTTTCACCTTGCAGGCCCAGCTCGCGGATAGTTTCGCCTATTTGCTTGCGCTTGAGATACGCGATGATCTTGCCGCCATAGATCATTGATATGACCAGCGAGAGGATCATAGCGGTAGCTGCACGGAAGGAGATGTACGTGAACAGGTTCGCACCCGGCATATTGTAATGCGACCTCAGATAGTTAAACAGGTAGTACAGCATCTTATTTACCGAGTTCGTTAAACAATTCTTTCAATACAGCTTTATCATCGAAGGCATATTTCACGCCCTTGATCTCTTGGTATTTTTCGTGACCCTTGCCCGCCAGCAGAATGATATCACCCTTATTTGCCATCATGCAGGCGGTGCGGATAGCCTCTTTGCGGTCTGTGATAGAGAGTACCTTGCGACGCTCTGTGATCTCTACTCCTTCATTCATCTGGCGGAGAATCTCATTAGGATCTTCCGAGCGAGGATTGTCAGAGGTCAGGATGCACTTGTCACTCAGGTGCGCAGCCACCTGTGCCATTACAGGGCGCTTGGCCGCATCGCGGTCGCCACCGCAGCCTACGATGCTGATCAGAGTTTCATTGCCCTGGCGGATGGCATTGATGGTATGCAGTACATTCTTTAGTGCATCCGGCGTGTGCGCATAGTCTACGATGCCCACGATCTTGTCCTTGCCAGATACGATTTGATCAAAGCGTCCCTCAGGTGGTGTGAGTGCGCTGAGTATAGTTAAGGCTTCTATCTTATCTACTCCGAGCAGTACGGCGGTAGCGTATACAGACAACAGATTATAAGCATTGAACTCACCGATCAGGCGGGTGTGCATTTCCTGACCGTCAATATCCAGCTCGAGGCCTTGCACGGTATCCGTCACGATCTTTGCTTTGAAATCTGCCGGAGACTTCAGCGCATAAGAATGCTTTGCTGCCTTAGTATTTTGCAGCATGATATTGCCATTGCGGTCGTCGATATTGGTCAGTGCAAAAGCCTTCTTGCTCAAGCCATCAAAGAATTTCTTCTTAGCCTTGAGGTAGTTGTCAAAAGTCTTGTGGTAATCCAGGTGGTCATGCGTGATATTGGTAAATACGGCACCTGTAAACTCCAGACCGCCTATCCTGTGCTGATCTACTGCATGGCTGCTCACCTCCATGAAGCAATACTCACAGCCCGCCTCTACCATCTGGTGCAGCAGCTTATTGAGATTGATCGCATCTGGTGTAGTATGTGTGCTAGGTATCACCTCGCCATTGATCTGGTTCTCTACAGTAGAGAGCATGCCCACCTTGAAGTTCAGCGCCCGGAAAAGACGATACAGCAATGTCACAGTGGAGGTCTTGCCATTCGTACCGGTCACACCCACCAACTTCAGTTTATCTGATGGACGTCCATAATAGTTTGACGCTATCTGACCGAGGGCTACAGCAGCATTTTCCCCCTGAACATAGGTCACTGTCTGTAGCAAACGCTACGACAGCACCTCGCAGATGATCAGGCGCGCACCTTTCTCTATTACAGATGAGATATAAGTATGTCCATCGGCGTGAGTGCCCTTCACCGCTATAAAGGTGTCGCCGCTCTGTACTGAACGCGAGTCCAGGCGAAGTTCGCCTACACTCATGATGCTGCTGCCCGCGATATCTGTCACGGTCACATCCTTCAATATTTCATTCAGCGACAGCATCAGCTCAGTTGCAGTGTTATGGTTTGTCCTTTCGATATTTTGGTGCCGGCGTCTATAGACTGCCCGATCACATTCCCTTTACCTTTGAATTCTACCCTTAATCCATGAGACTCCAGCAGGTAGAGCGCATCTTTCAGCCCCATGCCTTTTACGTCAGGCACCATGTCTATCTTGATGTCATTGGCTACATAGCCAATGCCTTCAGACGCCATCATCCAGTCATCACCACCTGCCGGTGCCTGCGCGCCAAACATGCCATAGATGCGTGCTATGTCTTCGCGTGCTGCATTCTTTATCACAGGGATTTCATTCTCGGTCACGGCCGGATTATTCACCGCGGGCTGCATTTCCAGAGACAGGGAGTAGACCTTGTCTGCCACCTCACGAAACACCTCACCCGCTACCACATTGCCGTAGTAGCCACCCTGGCCGGGAGAGTTCACTACGATGATCATTGAGTACTCAGGATTATCAGCAGGGAAGTAACCAGCGAAAGATGCCTGGTACTTCTTATTCACCTTGTAGCCGTGATTTGAGATCACCGCTGTACCAGTCTTACCTGCTATTTTAAGGTAGGTGGTCTTGAGGTTCTTTGCGGTGCCGTTTTCTACCACGCCAGTCAGTATTTCTTGCAGTTGTTTTACCGTTCCTTCGCTGATCAGCTTGGAGTTTAGTACCACTGTGCCCGGTGAGTCTATCGTCTGATTGTACTCACGTATTTTCTCTATCAGGCTTGGCTTTACCATCACACCGTTATTGGCTATGGCATTATAGAACTGCAGCGTGTGCAGTGGTGTCACCTGCAGCTCATAGCCATGCGCGATGAATGGCGCGGATACACCAGACCATTTCTTAGGATCTGCCAGTACTGGTTTAGCAGCGCCACCTACTTCTATTTTCACAGGCTCGGTAAAGCCAAATGCCTTGAGATGGTCGTAGAACTGTGACGGCTTGGCTATATAATAGTCTTTTGCCAGCTCGGCCATAGCCACATTGGAGGAGACCTCCACAGCGCGCTTTACAGTTAGTTGTGGAGATTCAGGTGCCTCATGATCCCTGATGGTCAGGCCACGTATCACCAGCACGCCATTGCCACAGTCTACAGGTGTGTTTTTATCTACCAGCTTGTCCTCCATGAGAGAGGCTACGGTAGCGAGTTTCATTACTGAGCCCGGCTCTGTAGCCTCACCTACAGCGTAGTTGTACAGCTCACGGTAGTCGGCAGAGTCGCGCTTACCCAGATTGGCTATAGCGCGGATCTTGCCGGTCTTGACCTCCATCAGTATCACGCAGCCATGCTCTGCGTCGTGGCGGGTCAGGGCCTTGCGTAGTGCGTCCTCGGCTACGTCCTGCATATTGATATCTATGGTGGTATAGATGTCCTTGCCGGAGTTGGCCATTTCTTCCTTGGTATCTAGCGGCTTGGCCACGCCGGCAGAGAGCTTACGATAGAGCTTCTTTACAGCCTCACCGGTCAGGTCTTTGTCATACTTCAGCTCCAGGCCTGAGGAGTAAGTGCCATCGTGGTTCTCGTCTATACCCAGTGTACGTAGTGCTATATCACCGAAAGGATGATCACGCATTTCCTTAGTCTCTACTATCAGGCCGGACTTATTACGGCTCAGGCGAAACCACGGCCAGGTCTTCATCTCATTCAGGTCAGCCAGTGAGATGTCCCTCTTTAGCAGGAAATACGTATCCGCCTTCTTATGGTGCTTAAAGAATTCCGCCCTGTAGTCCGCTGCCGTTTTATCATGGTACTTGGCTGACATCAGCATGGCTACAGAGTCCACATTGCGCGCGGTGAAGACATCATCTGTCAGCCCATCTGCATTAAAGTCTATATGCACATCAAACAGTGGGAGAGAGGTAGCCAGCAGCTTGCCATCTGCAGAGTAGATATTGCCACGCTCGGCCACGATGGTTTTTGAGAAAATACTCGTACTGTCAGACTGGGCTATGAGGTCATGCGCATCATAGACCTGTGTCTGCACCACCTTGGCGAGGATACCCACACTGAGCAGCACGATGAAGAGGAATCCTACGTAGATCCTGATCATCACTTCTCTCTTTATGTTATTGCTCGCCATTGTTTGGTTGTCGGTTGTCGGTTGGCTGTTGTCTGGCAGCAGCCGGTTTAGTCTTTCTTCTTCTTTTCTTCTATGATGTATGGTGGTTGCCTCAGTTCTTTCAGCCCTTGTTCCTGTACCAGTTTGGAGACCTCGCTCAGCCTGCTTTTTTTCATCAGGCGGTTAGATGACTCCATGTAGTGCCAGCGCAGGTCACGCACTTCTTTCTCAGTCTTAGAGATGCGGCGGGCGTAGTTCTCAGCCAGGTTGTTATTGGCTATATGCAGGAAACCCAGTATGACCAGGAAGCCCACAAAAGGCAGGCTGGTCATGATGCCGCGCATATTGTCGCCACCTACTATGTCAAAGACCTGCAGGAAACGACGGAAGCCCTTTGGCGATTTAGTCGCAGCCCTCGGCGCTGACACTGTAGTCTCCGCCTGATCATCCAGCGGAAACGGCACCTCATCCTCGTGTACTTCTTTCGATATGTCTTTCTCTTTTGCCATTAGAACCGGTTACCCGTTATATGCTACCTATTCGTTATTCTCTATTATCTTCTCTCTATTCGTTCGGCCACCCTCAGCTTTGCCGACCGTGACCGGCTATTCACCTTTGCTTCTTCATCAGAGGCTACCACCGGTTTCCTGGTGATCAGCTTCCAGGGTTTTTCATAGTTTCCAAAGAAGTCCTTCACAGGTTCATCATCAAAGGTCCCGTGCTTCATATAGTTCTTTACCAGCCTGTCCTCCAGCGAGTGGAAGGTGATCACTGCCAGCCTGCCGCCCTCTCCTAGCAGTTCTTTGCTCTCTGTCAGGACATCCTTCAGGGCTCCCAGCTCGTCATTCACCTCCATACGCAGCGCCTGGTATACCTGTGCCATGTAGCGGTGTATCTCGCCGCGGCCTTCCTGCTCGCATATCGCACGCAGATCGGCAGTGGTTTTGAAGCTGCTCTGCGCCCTGTGCGCTACGATGGCCTGTGCCAGCGTCCTCGCATTCCGCACTTCACCATATTCGCCAAACATCTCCTGCAGGCTATCGGCATCGTACGTATTCAGTATCTCCGCCGCCGTCAGGCTGTCGCTCTGGCTCATGCGCATATCCAGTGGCCCTTCAAATCGGTAGCTGAACCCCCTTGATGCTTCATCAAACTGAAAAGAGCTCACCCCGAGATCGGCCAGTATGCCGTCTACCCGCGTGATGCCCTCCAGCCGGAGGAAGCGGCGCATGTGGCGGAAATTGGCCCGGATCAGGGTGAAGCGCTCATCGTCTATCGCGTTGCGCGCCGCATCTGCATCTTGGTCAAAGCCGATCAGCCTGCCTTCAGGCCCGAGATGCTTGATGATCTCGCGCGAGTGGCCGCCACCGCCAAAGGTCGCATCGATGTATATGCCGTCAGGCTTTATGGCCAGGCCATCTATACACTCATGTAAAAGAACAGGTATGTGATAGCTCACAATTCTTTAATTGATAGTTGACAATTGATAAGTGACAGTGGCTTAGATCTTATTGAAGCAGATGCTTTCGCACCGGTATCAATTGTCCATTGTCAATTATCCATTACCCTTAGCGTCCAGATATTGTGATACTTCGGCGGCGAGCTGCTGCACGTTGGAGAGATGGCCAGCTATGTACTGCTCGTACTTCGTAGCCTCCCACACCTGTATGCGGTCAAACTGGCCCTTGAGGACCACTTCTTTCGCACTGCCGATGTATCTCATCAGTTGCTTAGAGATCAGGAAACGATCGGCACTATCCATTTCCACTTCGGTGAGGCCTACGGTTATAGCATTGGTGAAGGCACGGTGTGTGGGGTTGAATGGGTTTAGCTGCCTCAGTTTCTCCTCCTGCGCCTTCCAGGTTTCCAGGGGGTAGATCACGAGACAGTCATCCAGGTCTCTGGCGATCATAAACCTCCCCTTGTCACCTTCGGGAAATTGCCTGCTAAACGACACGGGCATCTTGACACGCCCCTTGTCGTCTACACTGCAGTTTATTTCGCCTAAAAAGCGCATTTGGGTCTTTTACTGATTTATGCCACCAAAAGTATGAGTATTTCCCACTACTCACCACTTCTTACCACAAAACTATACAAATTCTTTTCAACACATCAAAAAATCTCAGATAACTGAGTAAAATCAATAGTTTCAGCGGTGGTAAAAAGTGGTAGATATAGTGGATAAACGAGTTGCTGTGGATTATTGTTGCTTTCTCCACATGGTTTTTAACAGTTTATCCACAGAAATGGGCTGGTTTTAAACTTTTCAGAGTTTGGGGAACTGGGGAAATCGGCTAAAAAAGGAGGTTAAAGACGGGGTAGGAAGTGGGAGGAAAGTGGCCGGGAGGGTAGGAAGTGGTAAATCGGGCTCGTCAGAGCCAGATGGCAGCTTTTGCATACCTTTATGCTAACTATGAGAAAGGTATACAAGCATAGCAGTGTGCTAGTGATCCTGCTGCTCTCCCTCACAGCTATGGCAGGTGGTCCCAAGCGCGGCTATTGGCAAAAGCCTCCTCCTGGCGTGATACGTATCTCGGAGAACTACTACTACGACCAGACAGAAGTGGCCAATGTACACTGGCGCGAATACCTCTACTGGACCAGGAAGGTATTTGGTGAAGGTTCAGCAGAGTACCAGGCCGCACTACCCGATCAGTCGGTTTGGTCAGAGGCTGATAGCTGTCTGAGCGTATACGCGGACCTTTATCTGGGCCATCCTGCGTATGAATACTTTCCCTTGGTCGGCGTCACCAAGAAACAGGCAGAAGTCTTTGCAAAGTGGCGCTCGGACAGAGTCATGGAGCGGGAGCTAGTCCTACACCATGTGATAGAAGAAGACACCTCACAAAACAGGAATAAGTATTTCACCATCGAAAAATACTTTACCGGGCAGTATAAGGGTATAAAACCCGATACGGCATTCATGTATTACCCCTTTTATCGCTTGCCTACCGTGGCCGAGTGGCGCGAAGCGGCGCGTCTGGATTCTCTCACGCACAAGTCGGCCCGCTCTGGTGGGCAGGTCTTTGATATAAACCCTTGCACCAGAGCTGATAAAAAAACTCCTCCCACACGTGCAGTCGAGTACATAGAGAATGCAAAAAGCCCAGATGACCTCTACGGCAATATACGGGAGTGGGTAGCGGAAAACAATATGGCAGCCGGAGGTAGCTGGAAGGATAGCGCTAGGGCTATCTTGCAGCAGCCAGTAGTGGAGACCAATGGTGCTAATGCGTGGACCGGATTCCGCTGCGTATGTGAGTGGAGGCGATGGGAGGCCGCCCGCTATTGATGCTCACAAATTCTTTTTTACATTTATCTAAAATGCTACGATCATGAAAACTATCTTCTTCACCGTTTATGCACTCCTTGCACTCTCTATAAGTGCCACTGCCGCCAAAGATCCCGAAGCCGAGGTGGCTGACCGTATGAGCAAGGTCACTAAGCTACAAGAGAAAGAGAAATATGACGAGGCTGTCACAGAGCTCCAGGACCTGCTCGCTAAATATCCCCGCTATGGCAAGGGCTGGGACAAACTGCTGGATGTGCGGATCATACAGTACAATCAGGCACGCCAGCTGGATAAACTGCTGGGAGGCAATATGACCGTGACCTCAAAAAGCAAAGACGGTTCTGAAGCAGCAGGTGCCAATGACTCACTGGCCAATAGCCTGGCCGGCCTGCTGAGCGACCTCAAGCCTTCCAAAATAGCACTGGATAAAATGCTGCTGGACTGCCGCCTGGCATGTATAAACAGCGGATCTGCCTGGAACTGCTCTATCAGGCTGCGCAATTACTACGTAGATGCTCCGACAGATACTAATATAAACAGAGAGGCGCGTCAGTTTTTTTCTGATGGCGAAGAAGAGTTTATGAGCCGCAACTACAATAAGGCGGCAGAGGACTACCGCAAAGCCATAGCAGCCGATCCCAATATCTACAGGGCACGCCTCTACCTGGGCGACGTGTACTATTTTACCAAGCGCTACAATGAGGCTATAGAAGCCTTTCGTGAGGCGGTCGCAGCGCACCCTGAGCAGCAGGAGCCGCTCAAATACCTCAGCGATGCCTACTATGGCGCCGGCGTCTATGACAAGGCGTATAAGACGGCAGAGGATGCCGTGATCATGTATCCCGACCTCTCTATGCTGGCCAAGCTGGCTGATGCTGCAGAGTCAGACAAGCATGCTTTTGTGATACACAGGATAGCACGAGGCGTGCTGCCGGTCAGTCCTTTTGCCGCACTGGAGTCAGTCAATACAGATGAAATGCCATACCGCCGCGCGGCAAAGGGCAGCCCATGGGAATACTATAGCGAGGCACGCAGTAAAATAGTGGGCCACTATGATGAGCACGGGCTCCTGTCAGGCATAGGAGATATCACCCGCCAGCGCTACCTGGAGGTGTACTGCTGGGAGTATATGCTGAGCAAGTCTCAGGACCCGGATCTCAATTTTGCCCGTAAGATGCAGGAGAAAGGATTTCTGGATTGCTACGTGATGGTGAGTTGCTTCCATCAGGATTTTTATGACCAGTACCGGCAGTTTGCCGAGGGCAATAAGCAGCGTATCCGAGACTACTTTGCACTACTGGCAAAGGAGCAGGAGGATAGCAAATAAAAATATGGCTTGAAATGATGCAGTTTTTGGCCGGCGATTATATCGTCAGCGTGCAAATAGGCGAAGAATCTTTATCGCCGTGCAAGTCAATGTAAGTCAGCCAGTAAATCGTCTTCTTTTTACTGACATCCCTCATTTACGGCATCACCCATTTCTTTATACCTTTACCCTACAAAAATCAGACAAGAAATGAGCACACAGACATTAGATAAACCAGCCGCTACGGCTACCGAAGATTTCCTCCCGCTGCTCGGTACGGATCACGTAGAGTTTTATGTAGGCAATGCGAAACAATCTGCCTACTACTATCAGTCTGCCTGGGGCTATGAGTTGGTAGCCTACGCGGGCCCTGAGACCGGCGTGCGTGATCGCGCCAGCTACGTACTCCAGCAGGGCAAGATCCGCATCGTGCTCACCACAGCCATGCAGCCGGACCATGAGATAGCTGCCCATCAGGTACAGCATGGGGATGGCGTGAAAGTACTCGCCCTCTGGGTAGACGATGCTACGAAGTCTTTTGAAGAAACAACAAAGCGCGGCGCTAAGGTCGTGATGAACCCTGTCAAGATCAGCGATGAGTTTGGCGAGGTAGTGATCTCTGCCATCCAGACCTATGGTGAGACGATACATAAGTTTGTAGAGAGAAAGAATTATAAGGGTGCCTTCCTGCCCGGCTATCAGGCGTGGAAGTCCAGCGTGCCGGTCAAATCTGTAGGTCTCAAGCACGTAGATCACTGCGTAGGCAATGTGGAGCTGGGCCAGATGAATGAGTGGGTGAAGTTCTACGAAGATGTGATGGGCTTCAAGCTGCTCCTCACCTTTGATGACAAGGATATCTCTACAGAGTACTCTGCCCTGATGAGCAAGGTGGTGAGCAACGGCAATGGCTATGTCAAGTTTCCTATCAATGAGCCGGCAGAGGGACGCAGGAAATCGCAGATAGAAGAGTACATAGACTTCTATCATGGCTCAGGTGTGCAGCACATGGCCATCGCTACGGATGATATCATCGCTACTGTGGCCGAGCTACGGTCACGCGGCGTAGAGTTTCTGAAAGTACCTGATGCCTACTATGACGAGGTGTGGGACCGTGTAGGCGTGATCAAAGAAGACCGTGACAAGATCAAGCACCTCAATATCCTGGTAGACCGTGATGATGAGGGCTATCTGCTCCAGCTTTTCTCAAAGCCGATACAGGACCGTCCTACCTTCTTCTTTGAGATCATCCAGCGTGCAGGTGCCAAATCATTTGGC
>JAFDYP010000063.1 GCA_018267355.1 Bacteroidota bacterium | reverse complement strand
CTCACCTGCCTCAATGACCAGGGCAATAAGACCGCTGTGATCTTTGATGTAGACAAGGTGCTGCCACTATATGAAAAGAACAACTACCTGCCGGGCTACAAAGTGCACGACAGCCAGGTCTACCGCAATACCGGAGTTACAGAAAAAATAGGCGAGCAGACTGCAGCTGTCAAAAAAGCTATCGCTGATAGTTTATCCTATGAGATCAAAACCGCCGACCTGAAGATCAATATGCAGCGCCTCATACCGGTGCTGCGGCTGGCGGGCTTCTGGGACTCTGCTGAGGATGGTAATAATGCCATACTCAAGGGCAAAGTGACCAACCGAAAGACATCAAAAAGCAGCACACTCGCCATGACCCCGGTCAAGATGGAGCCCGATACCAGGTTATTTGATGTGCCCAAAGACTATCAGGTGGTAGACATCAATAAGTTTATGGCTGACCAGGCGCATAATGCGAAAATGGGAGATTTTATCAGAGGCTTTGTGGGTATCTGATCCGGGTTTTCCAGATCACTGGGTCACTGCGGAGATATGGCCCTCTGCATCCGGTCCCGTCACATCAGGCATGGGTTCAGCAGTCTGGTCACTTTCACTTGCAGCGCTATCTGATACCGGATGCTGGAAGAAGGTGCGGTGAAAAATAATGATGATAGCCACGCCTATCGTGATCGCCGCGTCAGCTATATTGAATATCGGGCGGAAGAACTCGTAAAACTCTCCCTTCCAGATCGGAAACCAATCAGGGAATACGCCATGTACCACCGGAAACCATAGCATATCCACCACATTGCCACGCAGGAAGCCGGCATAGCCGCCACCCTTGGGAAATAGCTCTGCCACACGGCCAACACTATCTGTAAAGATCAATCCATAAAAAGCACTGTCTACCATATTGCCTATGGCGCCAGCCAATATCATGGCACCACTATATATCAGGCCCGGATGGTATTTGTCCTTGATCAGGCTGCGCAGCATATAGATGATAAAGCCGATAGCTACGAGGCGGAAAAGTGACAGCAGCAGCTTGCCATACTGAGAGGGCAGCTCCATACTGAATGCCATACCGGAGTTCTCTATAAAGTGGATACGAAACCAGCGGCCCGCTACGAGTATCTCCTCCCCTTCTATCATATGTGTCTTGATCACCAGCTTGATCAGCTGATCCAGGAAGACGATGAGGAAAACGATGATGATGGCGTTTCTTGTGGTCTTATTCATTCTTAGTTGAGTTGCACGCTTACCTTCAGCGTAGAGTCATTGAATTCTATTTCATCAAAATCAGTCAGCACATCCACCAGTTCGATCTTATTGGCCAGTATCTCATTGGCTATATAATCGTGATATTGGGACAATGCAGCCTCCAGAGATGCCTCTTTTACTACAGATACGCGGATGCGGTCCAGTACCTGAAAATCCTTATCCTTTCTCAGGTTTTGCACCTTGTTTACAAACTCTCGGGCTACTCCTTCATTACGCAGGTCGTCTGTGATATTGACATCCAGTGCTACGGTCAGCGGACCATCATTGGCTACCAGCCAGCCCGGTATATCTTCAGAGATGATCTCGATGTCCTCTGCTGTGAGGTCAAAGGTCTGACTATCCAGCGTGAGCTGATAGGCCTTATCTTTATCAAACTTCGCGATATCATCTTGTGTGAAAGCTACGATAGCCTCCTGCACGAATTTCATCTTCGCGCCTGCCTTCTTACCCAGTGATTTGAAGTTCGGTTTTGCTTTCTTCTTTACGATGCCTGCAGTGTCAGTCACATACTGTATTTCCTTTACGTTCACTTCGCTCAGGATATAGCTCTCTACTTTCTCCAGTTGCGCCTTCATCTTGAGGTCGAGCACCGGTATCAGTACCTTGCTCAGCGGTTGACGTACCTTTATGAGTACTTTCTTGCGGAGGGATAGTATCAGTGAGGTGAACTTTTGCGCCAGCTCCATGCGTTCTTCGAGATCTTTGTCTACCAGAGACTCATCGGCTTTAGCCAGCAAAGTGAGATGCACGGACTCAGTAGTCTGACCTCCGGTCAAATTGCGATACAGCCAGTCACTGAAGAATGGCGAAACAGGACTCATAAGCTGCGCCACTGTATAAAGGCACTCGTGCAGCGTTTCATAGGCAGCCTGCTTGTCACGGCTCATATCTCCCTTCCAGAAGCGGCGGCGGGAGAGGCGCACGTACCAGTTGGACAGGTGTGCATCTACGAATGCCTCTATCGCACGTGTGGCGCGCGTAGGCTCGTAGTCCTCATAGTAGCCGGTCACTTCTTTCACGAGTGATCGCAGCTTTGATATGATCCAGCGGTCCAGCTCTGTGCGCTCGGCCATCGGCACGAGGTTGGCACGGTCTACTTTAAATCCATCGATATTCGCATACAGTGCAAAGAAGCCATAGGTATTATACAGCGTACCAAAGTGAGCACGTGTTACTTCTTCTATGCCCTTGAGGTCAAACTTGAGGTTATCCCACGGGTCGCTATTGCGTATCATATACCAGCGGGTAGCATCGGCGCTGTATTTCTCTATGGTCTCAAACGGCTCTACGATATTGCCGAGGCGCTTGCTCATCTTCACGCCATTCTTGTCCAGCAGCAGACCGTTTGATACGACGTTCTTGTAGGCCACGGAGTCAAAGAGCGCGACACCGAGTACGTGGAGAGTAAAGAACCAGCCACGAGTTTGGTCTACACCCTCTGCTATGAAGTCAGCAGGGAAATTAGCCTTGAATGTTGCGTCATTCTCCATCGGCCAGTGCCACTGTGCATATGGCATAGCACCCGAGTCAAACCACACATCTATCAGGTCAGACTCACGGTACATAGGTTGGCCGCTCGCTGACACCAGCACCATCTCATCCACATGCGGTTTGTGCAGGTCAGTGAGGTCCGTATTCTGGTCTTTGCCATCCGGAGATTTGATACCTGCGGCTATCGCTTTTTCTACTTCTTTCTTGAGCTCCTCTATCGAGCCGATGCACTTTTCCTCCTTGCCATCACGGGTGCGCCAGATAGGCAGCGGGGTACCCCAGTAGCGCGAGCGGGAGAGGTTCCAGTCCACGAGATTCTCCAGCCATTGGCCGAAGCGGCCCTCACCGGTGTAGGCAGGCTTCCAGTTGATCGTCTTGTTTAGCTCTATCAGGCGGTCCTTGATAGCCGTGGTCTTGATAAACCAGCTATCGAGCGGGTAGTAGATCACCGGCTTGTCCGTACGCCAGCAGTGCGGATAGGTGTGCTCGTACTTTTCTGACTTAAAAAGCTTGTTGTCCTTCTTCAGTTTATCTACGAGGCGTATGTCTACGTTGAGGTAAGTATCGCGGCGCTGCTTCTGAGCTTCGATAGCCTTCTCTTCTTCCGACAGGTAGCCTTCTTTCACAAACTCACCGGAGAACTCACCTACTCCATCTGTGAAGCGGCCTTGCTCATTCACCAGCAGGAAATCGGTCACAATGCCATTCTGCTTGGCTACACGCATGTCGTCTGCACCGTGTACCGGCGAGATATGTACCACACCTGTACCATCCGTAGTGGTCACAAAGTCTCCTGCTATCACGCGGAAAGCATCTCCCTTAGGCTGAGAGAATGGGAAGAGCTGCTCGTACTTCACACCTACCAGGTCATTGCCGGTACCTACCTCCTTGCGGTCGCGTATCTCGAGGTTATTCCATGCGAAAACCTTTTCTACCAGATCGGCAGCGAGTATCACACTCACCTCTTGCTTACTGTAGAAATTGACCGTTTTGACCTTAACATATTTCACACCGGGGCCTACTGCGAGAGCTACGTTAGACGGGAGCGTCCACGGCGTAGTGGTCCATGCGAGGATGCGAACATCTTCATCTGCACTATCGAATAGCGAAGCCGATTTATCATCCTTTACAACCTTCCACATACCGATAGCAGTGATGTCTTTTACATCACGATAGCAGCCCGGCTGGTTTAGCTCCGCTGCACTGAGGCCCGTGCCGGCAGCAGGCGAGTATGGTTGTATGGTAAAGCCTTTGTACAGGAGGCCCTTTTCATATAGTATTTTTAGCAGTGCCCAGAGGGACTCG
>JAFDYP010000639.1 GCA_018267355.1 Bacteroidota bacterium | reverse complement strand
GTTCAGTGTACTCCGCCCGGGCAGGGGGACAGATGCAGGATCTGTAGATGGACAGGCTATAGCATACAATGACTATACCAGTGAGGTGGCCGATAATGTCAAAAACATAGAAGCCCAAAACCACATCAACCTGACAGATGTCCAGCGCAACTATATGAACCAGCAGACATGGAATGATATGGTAAATGACATCGTCATGCAGCGTGTATCTGACAAAACAGGTGTCACTGTATCTGATGATGAGATGGTATCGCTCACCATGACTGAGAATCTGCACCCGCTCATTCGCCAGCAGATCTTTGGCAATGGCCCCGTGGATGTAGCCAGTCTGAATACGCTGATCAGAAATCTCAATGTAGATGACAAAGGCCAGGAGCCGGGCGCCAAAAGGAAACTGTGGAACAATCTGGTGAAGCAAGTCAAGAAGTCTCAACTGCAGTCCAAGTACAATACGCTGATCATGAAGAGCATCGGCAATGTGCCAAAGTGGATGGCCGAAGAGTACTATGAGGAGACCAATAAAACTGCTGATTTCCGCTACGTAGAGCTGCCCTATGCCGAGGTAAATGACAATGAGATCAAGTATACTGATGCAGATCTGAAGGAATACCTCAATAAGAATGCAGCAAAATTTAAGGCTACGGAGGAGACTCGTACTATACAGTATGTGGCATTCAATGTAGTGCCGTCTTCTGTAGATTCTGCCACGGCGCTGAAATCTCTGACAGACAAGCTGGAAGAATTCAAAAAGGGGGCTACAAAATCGGATGACTCTCTCTTTGTAAAACTATACTCAGAAACCCCCATGTATGATCTTTATAGCGTAAAGGGCCAGCCTAATCCGCAGGCCCCGGCTATAGCTGACTCTCTGTATGACCTCCCTGTGGGTACTGTGGTCGGTCCATATGTAGACAATGGTGCCTACAAGTTTGCCAAAGTATCGGATAAGAAGATGATGTCAGACTCTGTCCGCGTGCGAGAAATTGAATTCTCTTACAACAATGTGAAGTCTGAAGATGAGTTTAAGGCTAAACTAGCTCTCTTTGATAGCCTCTATACACTGATAGATTCTCTTCATGGAGATTTCGCTGCACTGGCAGCGGCCAATAGTGATAATCCTGCTGCCAAAATGAAAGGTGGCGATATAGGCTGGGTAAAACTGGCAGATAATCAACTGGACGATTATTACAAGAGCATCGTATTTCACAATGGTCAGGTAGGCAAGGTTTACAAATACTACCAGCGGACCGAAAACGGCCAGTACATCCCATCCAAGCTCATAGAAGTGACAGAGACGAAGCCTAGCCTGCCAGGTGTCAAGGTTGCTTTCTTTACCCGTCAGCTCGCTCCTAGCCAGGAGACTGAGACGGGTATTTACAGTGATGCTATGCAGTTTGTACAGAATAACAATACGGAAGACAAATGGAAGAAATATGCTGCCGAGCATCCGACCATGGTCAAGCACGCTGCAAACATTACAAAAGAAAGCTATGATGTCGATCAGCTCAGCGCTCGCTCTCTGGTCAAATGGGTATTTGATGCCAAGAGAGGTGACGTATCACCGGTCAAAAGCGTAGATGATGGCTCAGGAGTCAACGGCCGCAAGTATGTAGTGGCCTATCTGGAGTCTGTGAATGGCGAAGGCACACCTGATCTGGAGTCTGTGAAGGAGCAGGTAAAGATGGCCTTTCTGAAAGAGAAGAAGTATGAGCTGCTGGCAAAGAAAATATCTGATGCAAAGGCATCTAATATTGATGATCTGGCTACCAAGCTGGGCAAACAAGTTCAGGAAGCGCCAAACAGCATCTTTGCCAATCCAAACCTGCCATCCGGTGTGGAGCCTGCGGTAGTGGCCGCGGGTGTATACAGTGCACAAGGCAAACTGTCTGGCCCGGTACGTGGCAATCAGGGTGTATATGCAGTACAAAAGGTAACGGGTGTAGATCCTCCGGCTCCTACAGACCTGACACGCGCTGTGATAATGGCACAGCAGATGGCAATGGCTAAAAGCAGGTCCATACAAGAGGCACTGCACAAGGAGGCAAAAGTCAAGGACTATCGTCTAAACTTTGAAGGAAACAACTAATCTGGCCAGCTGGCTAAAACTATACAGAGCCTCCGATATCGGAGGCTTTGCTATTTGCGGCAAACCATCTGCGACCTTTGAACGACAAAAAGTGAGTCAAAATCCCACCCATTCTGACAAAATGTCGCCTATTCCCCATTGGCAGGTATTTTGATATGTTTGCGCCGGAATATTATGCCTGATATGGAAGAAAATAAAGAACACAATCCGGAGCTACCGCAGGATGGTGCCAATGACGAAACGCTCTCTCACGAGGATACTCAAAGAGTGCTGGATGATATCAATGCTGCTACAGTAGACCCTCGCGATGAGGAGATCGCCTCGCTCAAGAAGCAACTGGAGGAATATAAGGATAAGCACCTGCGCCTGTATGCCGATTTTGACAACTTCAAAAAACGTAATGCGAAGGAAAGGCTGGAGCTGATCCTGACCGCCAGCAAGGATGTGATCAAGGAACTGCTGCCTGTGATAGACGACTTTGAGCGCGCGCTCAAGGCTGCGGAAACAGCATCTGATGTGGCTGCTGTGAAAGAAGGTATGACGCTGATCTATCACAAGCTCGTGCGCAACCTGGAAGGCAAAGGCCTCAAGGCTATAGAATCGAAAGGTAAAGATTTTGATGTGGAGCTGCACGAGGCGATCACAGAGATACCGGCACCAGATATGGCCGGCAAGGTGATAGACGAAGTAGAAAAGGGCTACTATCTCAATGATAAGATCATCCGCTTTGCGAAAGTGGTAGTGGGCAAATAACATTATTAATCATTCATCTCCGGGAGGGAGTATATGGCAGGCAAAAGAGATTACTACGAGGTACTGGGTGTAGCCAAAGGCGCATCGGCAGAGGAGATCAAGAAGGCCTACCGCAAGGTAGCGCTGAAGTATCACCCTGACCGCAATCAGGGAGATAAAGCAGCAGAAGAAAAGTTCAAAGAGGCTGCGGAGGCATATGAGGTACTGAGCGATGACCAGAAGAAGGCGCGCTATGACCAGTATGGCCATGCAGCAGAGAATATGGGCCAGGGGGGCGGATTCCACGGCGGCGGGATGAATGTGGAAGACATCTTCCGCAATTTCGGTGACATCTTTGGCAATGCCCGCGGCGGTGGCGGCGGGTTTGACCCGTTTGAGAGTTTCTTTGGCGGTGGGGGCAATGGAGGTGGCCAGCGGCAGCGGGGCCGCAAGGGAAGCAATCTGCGCATCCGCGTGCGGATGACCCTGGCCGAGGTAGCACATGGCGCCAAAAAGACGATCAAGGTTAAAAAACATGTGCAGTGCCATACGTGTCATGGCACAGGGGCCAAAGATGCCAGCTCGGTATCTAAGTGTACTATGTGTGGAGGCAATGGCGTAGTGCGTCGCACTACCAATACGATACTTGGTCAGATGCAGACCACGACCACCTGTCCGCAGTGCAATGGCTCCGGTGAAATGATCACCAAGAAATGCACTACCTGCAATGGTCTGGGGACAGAGTACGGTGAAGAAACACTGACCTTTGATATCCCTGCCGGTGTGCAGGACGGTATGCAGCTCTCTATGAGCGGCAAGGGTAATGCCGGTGAGCAGGGTGGCCCTGCAGGCGACCTGATCATCGCCATAGAGTTAGAAGAGCATGCAGACCTCGAGATAGACGGCCAGAATGTGATCTACAATCTATACCTAAACTTTGCAGATGCAGCCCTGGGATGCAATGTAGAAGTACCTACAGTGGATGGTAAGGCGAAGATCAAAGTACCGGCCGGCACGCAGGCCGGCAAAGTACTCCGCCTGAATGGCAAAGGCGTACCATCAGTCAATAGCTATGGCAAAGGCGACCAGTTGGTCATAGTCAATATCTACACCCCTCAAAAGCTCAGCGCCGAGGAAGAAAAACTGATGGAAAAGCTGCGTCAGTCTCCAAACTTTAAACCGCAACCGCAGAAAGGAGAAAAGGGCTTCTTTGACCGAATGAAAGATGTTTTCCGCGAGGGATAAGACACTGAGATATCCGCAGATATAAATCTATCTTTTCCTTACGATCTGATATTAACTGTTTTATATTAGCTATCAGTATTCATACTGATATGCAAATCAGGATATTGATAGTAGAAGATGAGTCGCTCGTGGCCATGGATATGAGCGATATGCTGATGCGGATAGGGTACGAAGTTTTGCCTGCCGCCTATAGCTATGATGAAGCCGTGGCAGCTCTCGAATCGCAGCATCCGGACCTCATCCTGATGGACATACAATTGGGCCACGGCCGTACGGGTCTCGATCTGGCTCAGCTCGTGCGCGATAAATATCACAAACCTTTTGTTTTTATCACCTCTCACTCTGATCGCGCTACTGTCACCCATGCGGCAGCTCTCAGGCCAAACGGCTATCTGGTCAAGCCTTTCGGCCGGGAGGACCTGTATACCTGCATAGAAGTGGCTCTGGCCAATTTTGCCGGCACAGAGCAGGCAGTGGCGACCACCCCCTCTCCCTGGCAGATAGATGCAAGCGTATTTGTCAAAACTGATACGAAATATATCAAGCTGAACATCTCCGATATTCACTACCTAGAGAGCGATGGCAACTATATCCACATCGTGACTGATAAGGCAAAGCATATTATCCGCTCCAGTTTCCGCGAATTCCTGCCAAATCTGCCCGCAGATTTTTTTATGCAGGTGCACAAAAGCTATGTGATACACCTGCAAAAAGTGGATGCGCTCAGCCATACAGAGGTGGCTATAGGAAAGGCCACAATACCCCTTAGCCGCAACTACAAGGATGACCTATTTGACAGAATAAGGCGTATACAGTGATATGCTGTATACCTGTCATCACCATATTGCTGCACTTCATACCATAAACTTGCTTCCCTCCGGGATTGTGTGCAGTTTGTACCCTGAGACATTATGACCGCTCGCTATACTCTCGCATTTGGGCTATCGCTGCTATGCCTGATCACATGCCATGCACAGAGTGCAGAGGTTGTGTCTTTCGGTCCCCGGCTGTCGGCTGTGCACTCTGACACTGCGCGCGCACGCATCTATGGCGAGATGGCCTGGGAGAAGAAGTTCATACAAAACGACTCGGCATGGATACTGGCAGTGCAGGAGGTAAACCTCTCTCACGGTGATGCGCTGCTGCTGGCCGATGGATACCGCACTATGGGCCTGGTGCGCGTGATAGAAAACAAACCAGCCGAGGGGATAGAGCTCTATCAGAAAGCGATCAGCTATGCGCGAAAGGCTGGTAGTGGTTTCTACGAAGCCTCATGTCTGAGCCTCACGGCCGGCATGTATCAGGATATGGGCGACTATGACCGCTCACTGCAGTACTATCTGGAGGGACTACGGGTGGCGGAGCAGAGCCAAAATGACCGGATGATAGCTACGATCTCCAATAACATCGCCTCAGTATATGATGCCCTGGAGCGCGACCCTATGCTCACTATCCGCTACTATCAGCGCGCCGCAGCAGTGGTCCGGAGTATGAAGAACTGGGGATTTGCAGAACTAATAGCAGCAAATATAGCCAGCGAATACCACCGTGCAGGCCAGGATGACTCCGCAGAGATCATGCTCACTGTGGTCAGAGATATGGCCCGGCTGAACGGACAAAACAACTATGAGCATGCCTCCTCGCTGACCAGTATGGGAGATATCTACCTCGAGATGGGCAAGACAGAGGATGCGGAAAAATGCCTGCTGCAGGCAGTAGCCGTAATGGATAGCATCAAAAGGCCCATGAATGTGATGAATGGTCTGGACCTATTGAGCAGGCTGTATGCGAAGATTGGTCACGTAGACCTCGCAGAAAAATATGCCGGACGACTACTGAAGGACGCAACAGAATACCATGCTAAGCTCTATATCAAAGAAGCTAATAAAACACTAAGTGATATAGCGCATCAGCACGGACAGGATAGCCTCGCCCTGCGGTACTACCAGGAGTATAACAGGTGGGGCGATAGTGTACTCAATGATGCACAGCGTCAGAATGCAACAAATATGCAACTGCGGGCGGAGATGGCGCAGCGCGACCTGGAGGTGCAGTACCAAGTGAAAGAAAAGACACGTGAAAACAGCAACCTGAGAGCGATCATCATAGTGGCAGCATCAGGTCTACTGCTGCTGGTCCTGCTCATACTTATAGTAGTGCGCAGCTATCGCAATAGTCAGCGCGCTAATAAACTACTGGAGACGCAGAAGGAGCAGATAGAAAGACAAGCAGCAGAGAAGGAGACGCTGATGCTCGAGATACATCACCGAGTCAAGAATAACCTGCAAATAGTATCGAGCCTGCTCAGCCTACAGGCCAACTCTATATCAGATGAAAATGCCGCTGCAGCCCTGCGAGAAAGCCACAACCGGGTGCGCAGTATCGCGCTGATCCATCAGAAGCTATATGCCCAGGAGGCGCTGTCGGCCATACATCTGGCCGACTACATCACACAGCTATGTGCTGACCTGAAACTGGTCTTTGGAGCGCAGGCGCTAGCTGTAAATGTCACTGTAAGCCCCGAGGACCTCACGCTGGATATGGAGCGTGCTATACCGCTTGGTGTGATACTAAATGAGCTGATCACAAACTCTATCAAGTACGGCGGAATAGTCGAGGTCGGAGGGGCTATCAATATAAACGTGAGTAGAGACGCGAACGGCCTGTGCACCATCAGGTATGCGGATAATGGTGTCGGCATGCCTGTATCCTTTGACTTGCGCTCTACCCGCACACTGGGTATGCGTATCGTAAATGAATTGACCCGGCAGCTGCGCGGTACGCTAACGAGTCAAAACGACAACGGCGCCGTCTTTACACTTAGTTTTGCCCTGGACTGACCTGTCAGGATTATGCATCTCATCACCATTCTGATGCATTTGATACCATAAATTATAAGTGAGGGGTGGAGGAGCATAGCTTTGAGCTATAAACCAAAACCAATTACATGAGAAAGTTATTCTTTACCCTCACATGGCTGATGATAGGTAGCCTGGCATTTGCCAATACCTATACCGTCACCCGGGCCGGCACGGGACCCGGCTCGCTGCACGATGCCATAGCTGATGCCAACACGCATCCTACCACACCGGATCATCCTCACGTGATCAATGTGTGTACGCCTAGCAACATCAACGTGGACGGACCCTATCACGTAGATCCTGTGCCGGCCACCTCCATCGAGATCAATGGGCCTAAGGATCTGTCTGCCCAGATGGGCACTACCTGGTTTCAAAGCGTGCCTGCCGGCACACATTTGACCATCCGCAATTTTACCTTTCTGAATAATGCAGTGGGCGCCTTTGGGTCTGCTGTTTTTGTAGGATCTGGAGGTATCACGGTCAAACTCGACCACTGCCTGCTGAAAGGAAACCACTCTCCGGATGAGGGCGCCGTATTCAACAATGGCGATACTATTTTTATCACTAATTGCACCTTTGATAGCAACTACACTACAGGTGGTTACGGCTACCTGAGCGGTGGTGGTGCAGTCTGCAATAACTTCGGGTATATGGAGATCACTAACTGCACCTTCGTACATAATTATTGTGCAAGCGTGGTTTTCGGCGGTGGCGCCATCTCCAATCCTCAAGGCGGCAAGCTACTCGTGCGCAATAGTACCTTCTTTGGCAATCACAGTCCCTCACGCGGCGGCGCTATCATGCGCGGCATCTACGGCGGTGGTCAGGTGTCTCTTAGCAACAATATATTTGTAGGCAACACCGCAGATACAGCAGGCAATGACCTTTTTGGCGGCTATACCTCTGCCAATGGACATAATATCATAGCAGATACGATAGGTGCCAGCCTGACAGGTGTATTGACAGGTAACATTTATGGCAGTACAGCTTCGGCTGTATTGGATACCGTATTGCGCGGCAATGGCCGCTATGAGGGTACCCTGGCGCTGATAGCATCCAGCCCGGCTATCGATGCAGCTGATAATGCAGTAGCTCCATCTGCAGATGAGCGTGTTTTCGCCCGTACCGGCACAGCAGATATCGGTGCGTACGAATATGGTGCTGCAAACATCTGTGCCGGCCTGAGTACTGTGATCAACCCCGCGCAACAGGGATGCGGCCCTCAGCTGAACCACTGGAGTACGACCACTACAGGCGGTGCACCACTGGAAGATATATTCTGGTATGACGGTACAAACTATAGCTGCGGTGATACGCTGGTCTATCAGGGGTCAGGCACATTTACTGTGACGGTCACTGATACCAATGGCTGCGTGGCAAAAGACACCGTGTCTGTACAGTATTCATCTGTCCCTGTTATTTCGTATCCTTTCACCATCTGTCAATATGATAGCGTGACCTTCAGAGGAGTGACCTATCATGGATCTGGTGTACATGCCGTACCATATAGTTGCGATAGTATAGTGAATGTGGTCATCAGCTTCTCTACTATACCGCAGGTACATGATATCTATAACGTATGCAACCAGCCATCTCTCACGATTCATGGCCACCTCTACACGGTCAGTGGTTCTTATGTAGACTCATTCGGGTGTGATAGCATTGTGACATCAGATGTGACCTTTATCAATGGCCACTTCACCTATATGGATACGCTGGCACATATAGTCACATGCCATGGGTATACAGATGGGGAGATACAGGTGTCAGCAAATAGCTCCAGCTTATTTACGGTTGCTTTGGGTGGTCATACTTACAGTACTACCTATAGCTGGGCGAGTTCTGTGGTAGCCTATAGTACACAATACAGTTCGGGTGGCTACGCTGCTACTCAGCTCCTAGGAGCGCCAAACACTTATCCCAGCTATGGTGATATAGGCACCTCATGGACACCTCAGAGCTATGGTAGCCATAGGGACTCAGTGGTACTGGGATACAATCCTCCCGTGCAGGCCAGTGAGATAGCGATCTACGAAACATACACTACCGGTATGGTAGATACCGTATCTGTCAGAGAGGCCGGAACTAATGTATGGCATATCGTCTATGCGGTCCAGCCTGTACAGAGTAATGTATATGCGTCTGTCATACTGCATATCCCCCTGTCAGGCGCATATCCGATCGATCAGGTGAATATGGGTGTAGCTACCAACACTGCGACCAACTGGGTAGAGATAGATGCTGTCGGTTTGCTGGGCCCGGTCACTATCGGCCATCTCTCTGCCGGTGTCAGTCATTTTACAGTGACGGATTCTCACGGCTGTGCCTATACGGACAGCCTGACGATACCGGACGGACAGCCATCACCGGCGCTTACGGTTTCCCCGCATCAGATCACACTCTGCCCCGGAGCCAGCACCCTGCTGACGGCCAGTACCGCGGTACCTGTAGTGTGGAGTACAGCAGATTCTACGAGTGCCATCACCGTGTCCCCGGCACATAGTAGCGTATTCGTAGCCACTGCTACTAGTTCCAATGGCTGCGCAGCTACAGATTCTGCGCTTGTTTCAGTATTGCCTGTGATCTATCCTACCCAGTCATTTGCGGTCTGTCAGGGCCAGCACATCACAGTAGGCATCCACACCTACAGCCTTTCGGGTACGTATACAGACACATTGAGCTGTGATACGATCGTGACCACTACGGTGAGTGTAAATGCTCCGGCCGTACCTGTCTTATCTGTCTCGCATCCGGTATCATGCGTGGGCCTGACAGATGGTTCTGTATTATTTACAGAGGATTCTACTGGTGCCTATTCCATCTCTTTCAATGGCCAAATGTACCAGGCAGGTCCGCAGTGGGCTGATACCGTCTTGTATAGGTCCCGGGAATATAATACGAGCCCTGGTAGCTGGTCAGCATATCAGCTGCTGGGCGCGCCAAACACCTATCCTAACTATGGAGATATCCAGACGGCCTGGACGTCTGCTGACTATGGCGATCAGCGCGATACTGTGATAGTAGGATACAGCACTCCTATAGCAGCTACCAGTGTCGAGATATATGTGACCAATACACCGGGATATATAGATAGTGTTTTCGTACGCGAGTATCCTGCTCATATCTGGCATAGGGTATTCCAGCGGCATGCACATGCAGACTCAGCGGTAGCTACGATACTATCCGTGCCACTACCAGGCACCTATGGAGTAGATGCAGTCAGGATCGATGTAGCCAACGACTCTGCCACTGACTGGGTAGAGATAGATGCTATCGCCCTGCTGGCCACGGCGCAGGCCACCAATCTTGCGCCCGGTGCATACCCTTATATTTCTATAGATGGCAACGGTTGCCATGTGACAGACACGATCACCCTGGCCAATGGCAATCCGCTGCCCAATGTCTCCTTTAGTTTGCCTCAGAGCGCCTTCTGCCTGGGCAACTATCCTCCTGTCACACTGCAGGGTGCTACACCTACAGGAGGCACATTCAGCGGTATTATAGTAGTGAATGATACCATAGGACTGGTGAGCGGTACACCGGGCAACTATGCGATAACCTACAGCTATACTGACAATAACGGCTGCTCAAACAGCGCCACAGACTCGATCACACTGAAAGTGTGCACCGGCATAGACGAAGTACCTGCTGGCACGATCCAGCTAGACCTGTACCCTAATCCCAATAACGGAACATTTGTGATCACGTGTGATGTCAGCGGGGACTTCGTTTTGGTGGATGGTATAGGAGCACAGGTAGCTACTATGAAAATAGAAGCTAATGTACCATATACAGCTACCGTCAGAAATATAGCCTCCGGCATATACTATCTGATGGCCAGAGACAGGTCAGATGTACGTCGCAAAGTGGTGGTGACAAAATAGCAACAACTGACCTGTGATCCGATACGGTGTTTTTCAGAGTAATGGTTTTGTTCGAAACAAAGGCAGGTGCTGCTGCTCCTGTCCTTTGTTTTGATCACCCAGACCTAAAACTACCTTTTCACTTTTCTTACCGGAAGAGCGGGGATGCGGGAAACCGTATCCCCTTTTTATTTATACCCTCCGGAAGTCTGAAGGGCGCGACTGAGTGAGCGCAAAGAAGGCATTGCTAAAAGAACCGATACTATCATATCCCACGAGCAGCGCTATCTCACTGATAGGTTTCTGTGTTTTTAGCAGCATTTCGATTGCTTTTACCATCCGAAGGGTTTTGAGGTATTGCAGAAAAGAGATCTGTAGTCTGGCCTGGAAAAACCGGGAGAGCGACCTGGTACTCATATTAAATTGACTGCTGACTTGCTCCAGTGTGAGCGGCAATGAAATTCTACTTTCCATGTATCGTAGTATGCGCTTCATGGATTCATCTTCAGTGATAGGCAGTATGATGGGCAGGGTTTTATGCCCCATCTCAGGTAGGATATTTTTTAAGGCGATCAGAAATTCAAAGTTTTCATTATTAGACTTTACGTGGCGGCCATCCCATCGCTCAGTATACTTTATCATCTCCAGTAGTAGCCTGGAGGCTGGGTAGATGCCTAGTTTACTATAAAACTCATCGCGTGCATCGTCATGTGTGTAGAAATAGATGTTGCGGACCACTGTAGCTGAGTTACTCACGCGCAGCAGATGGGGCATGCCGCGCGGGATCCAGAAAAAATGATGGGCTGGGACGATGTAGGTCTTAAAATGGATCGTGATATACGCAATACCTCCTTCTATGTAGGTGAGCTGTCCTTTAGTGTGCTGATGCAGGGGGATCAGCCGCTCAAATTTTTCATGCATGACAAAAGCCGCTTTCGGCTGCAGATCTATATCTGGGAGTGCTGCTATCAGACCCATAGAAGATGTTTGGAAACAAAGAAAATGCTTTTTGGCCGGATCAGATAAATAATTGACTATTTAAGAAAAACGGGCCATATACCGGCACTGTATCTTTGCATCGTCAAATCAACAAATGAACTACCTAAGGAAAGTCCTGCCGCTACTGATATGCGTAGGACCACTTTCTGCCTCATACGCCATACCCGGCGTATCCACTGATACGCTGACCCTGACACTGCCGGATGTCTGGAATAGGGCTGCATCACATAGCAGGGCCATAGAAATAAGGCGAAAAGGTGCTGCCGCGGCCCAAGAGGGCATACTAGATGCTCAAATGGAGCGCCTGCCTGATATCAATATCGCCGGCTCCGTGCTGGGCGCTACTAATATGCCTGTCTACGAAAATGGATTGTCAGCACCATCTCAGCATGATGTGATACATGTGTTGTACAGTGCCGGTACAGATTTCTATCTCAATCTGTATAACGGCAATAAGAACAACCTAAAAGTCAAGGAGAATAAAGCCCTCTATCAGATGGCACTTATACAGCAGGACCAGACGGCCTCAAATATCAGGTACCAGGCTGCCAGTCTGTATCTGGAGCTACAGAAGTCGACGATCTTTCGCGATCTCATTCAAAAAGATATAGCTGATCAGGAGCGGCAGCTCCGGGAAATACAATCCCTAAACCGGAACGGAGTGGTTCTCAAGAGTGATGTGCTGCGCGTGGAGCTAGATCTCTCAAAGCGTAGGATGACGCTAGTGCAGATACAAAACGATATATCTATTGCCAGCCAGAAGCTTAATATACTGATAGGCGAGCCGGATGAAAAGATCATCAGCCCGGTATCGCCGACTGAAGTGCTGACAAAAGATCCGGGTAGCTATGAGGAATGTCTGAACATGGCTATGGATCACTCCTATGCGCTTCACCTCTCTGAGCAGCAGACGTCACTCAGCAGGCTGCACCTGAGGCAGATCCGCGCAAACGTGAGGCCTACAGTAGGTCTCATGGGAGACTTTCACTACGGCAATCCGCAGATCATGCTTTACCCTTACAATGCTTATTGGTACTCTATAGGCATAGGTGGTATCAAAGCGTCTTTCCCTATATCATCTTTTTATCACAATATCTATAAGACACGCACAGCAAAGATGGAGCTGGAGCAGGAAGAAGAAGCGCATAGAGATCAGGAGGACCACGTGAGACAGCAGGTACGTGAGGCATATCTCAGATACCGGGAGTCACTGGTACAGATAGATGTGGCTCTGGTCAGCGTGGATCGCGCAGTGGAGAACGAACGTATCATACGCCAGGCATACTTCAATCAGGCTGCACTCATCACAGACCTCCTGGATGCAGATATACAGGTGCTACAGACGCGGTTTGATCTGGAGGCTGCACGTATCACCGCGCAGGACCGGTACTACCTGCTGGAAAATATCATAGGCAATCTATAACTAAAATGAAAAAACAATATACAGCCATAGACAGGCTTATCACGCGCATCACGGGTTGGCTCGCAGGCATGATGGTACTGGCCCTTTTTATATGGGGTGCCCGGATACTATGGAGATATCACCGCTACGAGCAGACTGATGACGCACAGGTAGAGGAATACGTAAACCCTGTGATATCCCGGGCGGGAGGATTTATCACGGATGTGCGTTTTGATGAAAATCAACCGGTACACCGGGGTGATACCCTTCTGCTCATAGATAGCCGTGAGTATATGATACAACAGGTGCAGACAGAGGCATCAATAGCTAAAGCTCAGGCTCAACTGCAGGTACTGGAGAGCAATGCCCGTACACTACAAAAGGCTGCCGGTGCGGCAGAAGCCCAAACATCTGCCGGCCAGGCCAAAGTCTGGAAGCAAGAACTGGAATATGCCAGGTATCAAAAACTCTATACGGAAGAAGCAGCCACAGGCCAGCAGATCGAAAATGTAAAAGCCACACTGGATGTCTACAAGAGTGAGTACCGTACAGCGCTGGAAAACTATGATGCTGCCAATGCAAAGGTAGAGGACATAGTGGCTGAAAAGGCGGTAGTCCATGCAGAGATCGTGCGACTCAAAGCGCTGCTAGAGCGTCACAAACTGGATGTGAGCTACACAGCAATACTAGCCCCCTACGATGGGCGTATAGGCAAGAGAACGGTAGAGCCGGGCCAGATGATCAATGCTGGTGAAGTACTGGCATATATCGTAGATAACGAGACTGACAAATGGGTAGTAGCCAACTATAAGGAAACCCAGGTGGCACATATGCATATCGGGGATACGGTCCGCATAGTAGCAGACGCCTATCCTGACCATGTTTTTCATGGTAGGGTTATATCGCTGTCTCCGGCTACTGGCTCCAGCTTTTCGCTGTTGCCACCAGATAATGCCACAGGAAACTATGTAAAGATAGTGCAGCGTATACCCGTGCGTATCAGGATAGAAGGAGACAGGAGAGAGACGGAGCTGCTAAAATCAGGTATGAACGCCAATGTCTACGTACGGAAAGGACAGAACCATGAATGAGTATCGTATCTTTCGCAAATGGGCGCCGGGCTGGTTGATATTCATCACGCTTTTTAGCATGATCATACCTAGCCTGGTGGTCTTCTTCCTGCCTATGGCCAATGTCAGCGCTGCAGCGGGCTACTATGGTTGTGAGCCGGCAGATATACAGTTTGCCGTTATCTTGTTCTATGCTGGATATGCCGGATTTTACAGCCTCGAGCGTAGGTTTTTTAGCTACCTGGCTACCAAAGAGTATTTTGTCATTTTCACTTTCCTGCAGATCGTGAGCACGGTTTTCTGCTTTTCTATTTCAGATGTGTATTTACTCTATCCCGTTCGTTTCTTCCAGGGTATGTTATTTGCCTGTACAGTCAATCTGTCATTGACCCTCCTCTTCACACGTTTCCATAGCGAAGTTGCACGCGAGGTGGGCTTTTCCGTTATGTTTGGCCTGCTACTCATAGCCATGCCGCTCAACAACCTGATCTCTGCAGACCTGATAGATGCATTTGATTTCAATACGCTCTATCTCCATGCATCCTTCTTATACATTCCGGGCTTTGTGCTGCTGCTTGTTACCATGCATACTGTACGCTTGCATCGCCGTTTTCCTCTCTCTTATCTCGACTGGCAGAGTTTTGTACTCTATAGCGTAGGCCTCATCCTGATAGGATATATGCTGGTGTACGGCCAGGAGCACTATTGGCTGCAGGATCCTGCTTTCAGATATGCGCTTGCAGCACTCCTGCTGTGCCTGTCAGTCTATCTTATACGCCAGCACCATATCAAAAGACCCTATACCGATCTACGGGTATTTTCTTTCAGCAACTTTGTAATTGGTATGACCATTCTATACACGATGTATATCTGCAGGTTTGCCTCAGGACTTACCAATTCGTTTTTCACCGCTGTACTCAAATTAGACCCCAGGCATCTCTCATATATCAACCTTGCCAATATTGCGGGTCTTGTAGCAGGAGTAGTTATGGCTTGCATGCTCATCCTGCGCAAGTGGAACGTACGGTACATATGGATGAGTGGTTTTTCATTGCTTTTGGTTTATCATGCACGCATGTTCTTTTTGTTTGCCACGCAGGCCGATGAAGACAACTACTACGTGCCGCTCATGATACAAGGACTCGGTGTGGGGGTGATCATGGTGCCGGCCATCGTGTACGCCATCTCCTCTGTGCCCGCCTCTATGGGAGCCTCCGCTTCCGCCATCGGTCTTACGATCAGATATCTGGGTTTTTGCACCAGCATAGCGGTGATGAATTACTACGAGCTCTACTCGCGGGGGCAGCACTATAGCGCCCTGCAGGACACGCTGACACGGACTAATCCACTGGTGCGACGTACGCTGGCTATGTATGCGCAGCGACTTACATCCCATGGCATGCAACCAGACGCAGCGGCCAAAATGGCGAATAAGCTATTGATAAATGCCGCTCAGACCCAGACGCAGATGCGCTATGCCATGGACTACTATGAGGTCATGGCCTATATACTACTAGCTATGATACTGCTTAGCGCCCTGATCCCATATCTCAACAGGACGGTGGTAGACCTTCGCTCCAGGGATGTGGCACCGGTATGATCAGGTGGACTGCCTGTTTTCGCTTTACTTTGTGAGATGGTTGAGCACTTTCACTAGTTTTTCATCACGACCCAGGCCCATTTTTTTCTTGATCCGGTAGCGGTGCTGCTCGTAGCTTTTTTCACTCTGGCCATATAGTTTGGAGAGTTCCTTATTGGTCATACCCGTTTTGAGCAGGGTACACATACGGATCTCCAGCATGCTGAGGTCAGGGTACCGGTCAGCCAGTATGGTCATGAAATCCCCGCTTGACTCACTAATCTTTTGCTGGAGTGTAGACTTGTCCTGCTCGGTGATGATCACACTGTCTATCTTGCGCGAGATAGCGCGGATCAGTTCATTGGTTTCTTTTCCTTTCTTCTTCAGAGAGGTCACATAGTCTTTCAGCTCATCCAGCACCGTTACTTTTTCCTGAAGGTTCAGCGCGGTCATCTGCATCTCTTTATTCATTGTTTCCATTTTCTGATGTAGTAGTTTTTCGTTTAGCTCTTTTTGCTGTAGCTCATATTTATTGATCAGGGCATCCATTTTCTCCTTGCCCTGCGCCTGGTTATACTTATGATTGAGGTTGTTTATTTTGGTCAGGGTGCGCATTGCCTTGCG
>JAFDYP010000638.1 GCA_018267355.1 Bacteroidota bacterium | reverse complement strand
AGGAGCCGGTATTATTGCGACCTGCGTCACGCCCTACTATCACATTGTAGCTACCCGTATTCAAATATCCGGCTCCCGCTCCGAGGTAAGTATTATACATACCGTTTGCTATGATGCCTGCACTGACGCCGACAGCTGTATTGCCCAGGCCACTGGTGATACCACGGAGGGCATAGACCCCCACGGCAGTATTATATGATCCGGATGTATTGCTCTGCATGCTTTGCTTGCCTATGGCTATATTGAGAAATCCAGTAGTAGAACTCTGCATGGCATCAGTACCGACACCTATATTATCGGACCACGCGAAGTTGTCACTATCTCCGGCGGCATTTCCAATATAGACCGAGCCATTGGTATTACTTACGCTCAGCTTTCCCTTCTTCATTACAAAATATTCCTTACCACCTGTAGTGAAGTGTATAGCGCTATCACTGCTCTGCTGCGTCTCTATGCGGGTAGCTCTATTGCTACTGGCTATGAGGCTCATGGTGTCACCAGTCAGTGCAGAAGGGCTGACCCAGCTACCATTGCCGCTGGCATCGCTCTGGAGAATGTAGCCACTGGCAGCACCACTAGTCACCTGGAGGCTAGTCGTCTTTGTCTTGCCGCTGACATCGAGCTGCTCGGCAGGATTGGAATTGTTGATGCCCAGTTTATTGCGATTGATGTAGATCACATTGCTGGCAGTAGGCGTGTGTACTACTATCGGATCTATGTCTACACCCTCCTCATGGAGGTAAAAATCATTGCCATTGCCATCTATACTCCACTGACGCCCGGCGGTGGTCAGCGCCAGCCTGGCATCAGAGGCAGATGAGTCACTATTGATGGTCACGACGTCATAGCTATTACTGCCTGCTGTGGTCTTAAAGCTGGCATTGCCATAGCTATCAAAACTTAAACCGTTGTTGCTAGCACCATTAGAAATATAGTGGCTGCCCAGATTGATATTTTGTGTGGCGGTATGATTGCCCAGGTTGTCGCCTGTACTGCTCAGTACGACTGAGTTGCCGCCAGATATACTGAGTGTATCACCCGAGATGGACAGCGTCTGTGCATCCGCACCGGTAGGACCGGTAGCGCCTGTAGCACCATTAGTACCGTTTGTACCATTGCTCCCTGTAGGCCCCGTGGCACCAGTAGCGCCGTTTGTTCCGTTCGTTCCATTGGCGCCTGTAGGGCCGGTAGCACCTGTACTACCATTGCTGCCTGCTGTACCCGTAGGGCCGGTCGGGCCCGTGGCACCATTTGTACCATTGGTACCATTGCTTCCTGTAGGGCCCGTGGCACCCGTAGCACCTGTAGCGCCATTGCTGCCGGTGACTCCTGTAGGACCCGTAGCACCATTCGACCCATTTGATCCCGTAGCTCCGGTGGCACCTGCTGATCCGTTGCTACCCGCTGCACCCGTAGGGCCGGTAGGGCCTGTGGCTCCGTTTGTACCATTGGTACCATTAGCGCCATTGCTGCCAGTGGCACCTGTAGGTCCGGTGGCACCATTTGCTCCGGTAGCACCAGTAGCGCCACCGCCAGATCCGGTAGGGCCAGTAGGTCCGGTAGGACCGGTAGCGCCACCTCCGGTACCCGTCGGACCTGTAGCGCCAGTGGCACCGGTGACCCCGGTAGCGCCGGCTGTGCCTGTAGGACCTGTTGGGCCCGCAGCACCATTAGTGCCATTGGTACCATTGCTACCATCCACACCTGCCGGACCGGTAGGCCCTGTGGCACCGGTAGTGCCGTTCAGACCATTACTGCCAGTAGCGCCAGTCGCACCATTGCTCCCGGCCGCGCCGGTAGGACCCGTAGCACCAGTAGCGCCAGCGATACCTGTAGGTCCGGTAGCTCCTGTACTACCTGTAGCACCAGTAGCGCCGGTGGCTCCTGTAGCTCCCGCGGGCGCATTGGCTGCATAGAGTGCATACGGCACACTCATCAGCTGTGAGGTGCCCATATCAGTATAGTTGGTACCGCCTGCGGGGTCTATTTCTACCTGCAGGTACTTATTGCCATTGCCCCAGCTCACTGCAGAGAGACTGGCCACATGGCCGATGGTGAGCGTGAAGAGCCCGAACTGGTTGGTAGTAGCATTCTGCACCTCTTGGAAAACGATGGTACCGGTAGGTGACGCATCGTGAATGCTAAAGCGTACGGAGACACCGGCATTGGCCACTACCTGGCCCTGCGCGTTTCGCAGCACTGACTGATAGCTGATGCCCTCAGGAGCCTGGGCAGAGAGCTGCCATGCAGACATGGCAATGAGAATAACGAGTAGATACTTTTTCATTTTGACGGGTTTACGTTTGAAAAAACTTTGAGCATGAGACGCCCGCCATCCCTCCGTTCCTTTTGGCTGCGCATGACATAATAGAGCGCGCTGTGTTTCAAAATCTTTCAGCATAACTCTTTCATAAATCCACATTAACAACTGATAGTCAAATGATTAAAGAATAATCAAAACAGACCAGTGTGTCACATAACTACTTTTATCCCCGTGGCAGTTATCGCGATATGCAGCGTAAAAACCTACATTTGCCCCCATGCGTACGCTGGAACTTATCAAAGCACTGTCTGACAGTGAGATCAAGGAGGTAGAGCGCCTGCTGTCCGGTGGCAAGAGGGAAGGATTGCTGCGTCTTTTCAAAGAGCTGAAAAAGTACGCCTCCAAAACTGAAAAGCCCAGCCACGAGGAGCTCTTCTCACGCGTGATGGATGAGCCTTACAAAAAAGACAAGGACTACCTACTCAGAAACAGGATGCGCCAGGTCAATGAAGTACTGTATGAATACCTCGCAGTAGAAACCTTCCGGCAGACCATCAGCAGTGACCTGACCACGTTCCACTACTGGCTGAGCAAGGCCTACTATGACCGCCGCCAGAAAAGTCTCTTTGAAAGCGATATCGACGAATTTATAAGTGAAGCCACAGCAGAGATCACCAGATCACCTACAAACCTGCCCGACGCCGGCAGCAACATGTATGCGCTAAAAACACTGTGGATGATCAACCATGAGCCGCGAATACCTGAGCATACAGAGAGGCAGATAGCAGTCACGGATGAATGGATGGCCGAACTGAAACGTCGCACGCTGTACAAGGTGCGCGAGATAGAAGCCAGGAAGGCATTTCTGGAGATGCTCCTTCTCCATATGAAAAGTGCGGAGCCCGCCGGGCGCTCTGAGGGGCTGGCCGCACTCGATCTCACAGGGCCGCAGTCCGACTGGTTTGCCAGGTACCTCGTGCTGAAAAAACACGTGTACCAGACCACTGGCATAGATAAAATAGCTGTGCTGGAAGAGATGCTGCAGATAGGGGATATACCGGAGCACCGAGACATACTCGGCCTGTCTGACGCTACTACCAACCTGACCAACCTGGCCACTGAGCTGATCACCGCCGGAAACTATGAACGCGGCCATGAAACGCTGGAGCGGCTACTGCTGCTGTGCAAAAAAGAACAGCAGCAGGTACCCATCGCCGCTATACAGAGCTATATAGCTAATCAGATCAACCGCGGCCAATACGAAAAAGGCTTGCAGGCCTATAAGCTTTATCACAAAGAAATAACGGGTAGCCGGTCTGCACGCGGCATAGCCATACTGGTCAGCTATCTCTGGCTACTACTAGGCTGCGAGGAGGATGCGATACAACAGCT
>JAFDYP010000637.1 GCA_018267355.1 Bacteroidota bacterium | reverse complement strand
GGAGGCCGTTGCCTGACACCATATCGCCATTGCCTACAAAACCATAGCTGGCAGAAGCAGAGAATGTGCGTGTGCCGCTGATGCGGATATTGCCATCACTTGTAGTGGTACCTGAGGTCTTTATACCATTTGGTGAGCCATATTTGAAGGTAGCACCGGCATTGATCGCAAAATTGCCCGTGCCGGTGACGTTCTCTGTCTCATCCAGCTGGAAGACAGCCGGAGAGTAAACATTAAAGTTGCCCTTCACCGCAAAGCTGGCTGCGGGACCGACGTTGTAGTCCGTGGTATTGGCAGCATCTGCATTGATGTCTACATTGTAGTAGCTGATGGCATTACTATTGCCATCTGTGCCACGCAGCACCTGATGGCTAGTAGCATCAGATCCGTAAAACTCTACCGTACCGCCGGTGAGGGAATATGGTAGAGTGGTGCCTGTCAGTGCAGGCTGAGTGGTATTGAGATTGCGGATCATGATGCGGCCGCCGTCCATGATGAGGCCGCCATTACCCGAGAAGGAAACAGCGCCCCCCGAGCCATCCACACAGTTTACTACGGTATTAGCGCCGCTTACGATCAGGGAGTCATTGATGGTGGCATCTGTCGACAAGTTCTTATAGTCGGTGCCATAGATATTAGACCCCGAGAACTTTACATTGTAGTAGGTCCTGTTGCCACGCAGGGTTTGCGCACCTGCGCCGGCCAGCTCTATCGTGCCGCCATTCAGTGTGTAGGCATTGCTCACGCCATCCATACGTGGTATCAGGTCAGAGCTGCTGGTGCTCAGAGCCGGTATCTGATAGAGCGTACCAGCGGCCATGGTGAGCGTGCCGGTGGATCCTGTGATATAGGCCGTAGCTGTCTCGAGGAATTGTCCCGTGCGGATATCCAGCTTGCCACCGGTGGCGCTGATGGCAGTATTATTAGTCAGGCCTGTAGGCTGGCTGAGCGTGACAGACAGGCTCTTATTGAGCAGGTCTATGATGATCTGCTTGCCACTGGAGCTGGTGCTGAGGCCATCGCCCGTCACCTGATTGGTGTGACCTGTGTACCAGAAGGTAGCAAGCTGATTAAAGTTCTTATTACTGCTGCTCATCTGTACATTGCCCAACGTGGATGATGCCTGCTGTATACCATCAGGTGAGGTGATCTTGAGGGTAGAGTTTTGCTCTGTGGCAAAAGTATTAGTACCGGCTGCGCCAGAGCTTACTTTCTTGATCACGTTTGCTGTCAGGTTGTCTGCAGCGAAACCAAAGTCAAGCGTGCCGCCATTTTTCACGGTGAAAGCGGAAGTACGGCTGGCATTGCTGTTGACAGTCAGGCTATGATTGACCAGAGAGACAGTAGCACCTGAGTTGATATTCATAGGCCATGCAGTTACTGTAGGGGTTATATCTACGAGCTGTGTAGCTGTACCGTTGAAATTAAATATTGCTCCTGTATCAGAGGCGGCATCATTGATCACGGAGGCCAGCGTATCGATAGTCAGATTGCCGGCCAGGTTCACTTTTATAATGCCAGCTGTACCACCACCGTTATGGAAGAGCTTCAGTGTACTACCGCCATATACCTTTAGGTTTTCTGTGATATTCACAGTCTGCGTAGCGCTGCCGCTGTAGCTGGCAGAGAGTGCCACGATGCCCTGGTAGACTGACATACGGCCAACAGTCACTACCGGGCTGCCGGTATTAGAGGTCATGCCGATCACATTGCTCGCTGAGCGATTATTGATCCAGAGGGTATCGCAGAGATTCACCGTGATACCACCGCCTATGATAGTCCATGAGCTGCTGGTAGGCGTCACTACAAAGTCAAGTGTACCAAATTTCTTCCCGCTTGAGTTATTAGTGATGGTGCTGGTCACATTCATAAAGCTGCCCGAGCCGCTGGAGGCAAAGCCCCAGTCCGCTACAAACAATTCTGAGCCGGGTTCAAAATTCTCGAGGCCATTCCACATTACGTGGCCATTGGTCACATCTGTACTGCCCAGCTCCATATAGCCACCGCTACGCACGATAAGGTTGGCACTGGAGTTCATCTGTATCTGGCCATAGTCAAAGAGCGTACCTCCTGCCTGTACCTCGAGAGATTTTCCTGCCTTGATGAAATCTACTGTAGGTGTAGCAGTAGCCTCCAGGTCCAGGGTACCGCCATTCAGGATGATGATATCATTATAAGAGTGTGTGGCATTGCCACCGCCAAAAACATATTTTGTGATGATCACGCGCGTAGGGGTGGTAGTCGCATTCTGCGGTCCTTTGTCTCCCGGAGTCGTGGTCCAGCTGGTGCCATTATAGTATTCCCAGTTGCTGGTATTGCCGGTGCCATTATTATAGGAGAGATCTGTGCCGTCCAGCGTAGGCCTGTAGTCTCCTGCCTGATAGGTAAAGTTAGTCACATAAAGGGTGGCATTAGAGGATGTCACCGTACCGCAGGTGCCGGTCACCACCACGCGGTAGCTGCCGGAGTCTGAGAGCAGCGCCGATGCTATAGTATATGATGAAGCAGTAGCGCCGCTGATATTCACGCCACCTTTCTGCCACTGATAGGTCAGGCCCGTGCCGGCAGCTACTACAGAGAGCGTAGCAGAAGCACCGACGTTGGTATAGGTAGTGGCAGGCTGAGTGGTGATAGAGGTATTGGTATTAATAGTGACAGATGCAGAGCTCACAGCTCCTGCTGATGGGCATCCGCTATTGATAGCGCGCACATACATGGTACCCGAGCTGCTCAGTGTATAGGCTGTAGTGGTAGGGGAGGCGGTGCTGGTGCCCGAAGCCGCAGTCTCCCAGTAGAGCGAGGCAGACGGTGCGCTATAAGCCAGGGTAGTAAAGCCGCAGGCAGGATTGGACGCTACGGAGATAGTACCTGTAGGTGTAGATGGTACGCTATTGACTGTGACTGTCACGGCCTGACGCGCTGCGCTCAGACAGGAGCCGTTCTCACCCTGTACATAGTAGGTATAGCTACCTGCTGCGAGAGATGATGGCGTAGTGAGGTTATTGCCGGATACTGTGCCTGCAGGGGTGGTACCGGTAGTCACAGCACTGCCCCCTGCAGCGGCAGTCCAGTAAGTATACGCGGTAGCGCCTGTGCTGCCCGCGCCTGTGATCGTAGCTGTAGAGCCTGCGCAAATTGCCGCCGGAGTGGCGCACGCCGGAGTGGCAGGCTGTGTAGTCAGCGTAGCTACTACGGCAGTTCTGCCCGATGTGGTACATCCTGCATTTGTCGCGTCTACATAGTAGGTTGTGGTAGATGATATGGTTGGAGAGTAGCTATTGCCGGTAGCGATAGCAGTGCCACCGCTGGATGCGGTATACCAATTGACCGTGCCGGCAGATGCCGTAGCGCCTAGTGTCACCGTACCACTACCGCAGGTAGTGCTGCCCGGTGTAGTGCCGGTGATGGTAGGCTGTGTACAGGTATTGGGTGTGACATAGATATCATCAAAGTTGATACGGTTAGTACCGGATGCGGCCAGGTTCACAATGCGGAAGCGGACATTGCCGGTCAGGTTTACAGTGATGACCTGCGTAGAGAATGAGCCTGCCGGTGCAGTATAGGTGCTGCTCACAAAAGCTGTAAATGTGGAGCCGCCATCTGTAGAAGCCTCCAGCCTCCAGGTCGCGCTGGCATCTGAGCCGTACATACCGTGAGAGACCGTCACTGTACCGAGCCCGGTGGTCAGGTCAAAGTTCATTTTGATGAAGCCAGCCGTATTTATGCGTGCGGACTGGCTACCGTTCATAAGGTCGCTGGCACTGGTGCCGAGGAGCGCATTGCTGAAGTTCCAGCTACCAGCTGTGCAGGTCACATTGGCGGCAGCATAAGCCGTCTTGGAGCCGGCTTCAAAATCTTCCCATACGGCAGGGTTCACGGTCAGTGTAGCCGAGCCTGAGGTCGCAGCCGTACATGGCGTGGTGCCACTCACCACACAGCGGTACTGGTAGCCCGACATGGTAGTAGCAGTAGGGTTGATGACCAGCGATGCGGTGGTCACGCCGCTATATGGAGAGCCATTGCTCAGGCTGGCCCAACCTGTGCCATCATTGTACTGCCACTGATAGCCGCCTATAGTGCCGGAGGCAGCTACAGTGAATGTCTTAGATCCACCTGCTGTCACAGTAGCAGATGTCGGAGAGGTGGTGATGGTGATGGCAGTATTGATAGTGATACTACCGGAGTTCACAGTATTGGCAGACCAGCAGGTCCCATTGTAGGCGCGGGCATAGATGGTACCGGTAGCAGCCAGGGAGTAGCCAGCGCTGGTAGCATAGGTAGTACTCGTGCCACCTGCCGTAGTCTCCCAATAGATGCCCGATGATGGCGCACTGTAGCTCAGTGTAGCCGCTCCGCAGCTTGGATTAGCCGAGGCACTGATCGTGCCTGTAGGGTCAGCCGGCAGGGCATTGACAGTGATAGCACCGGATGGATTGCTCGTCACCGTGGTACATGGGCTATTGCCTGTCACTATACAGTAATAGTAGTACGTACCTACCGTAGCCGGCAGCGCGTAAGATGCGCTGGTAGCCCCTGTGATCAGTGTACCGGTCGTATTGTTATTGGCTGTATTGACATACCACTGATAGCCGGCAGCATTGGATGCCGTGACTGATACAGAGGTAGGCGAGAAAGCCGTGCCTGCGCAAACAGTCTGTGCGGAGGTAGATGGGTGGGCGGATATCGATGGAGCCGACACAATGGTCACTGCGCCTGAGCTGACCGCACCCGATGACCAGCAGGTACCATTGTAGCTACGTGCATAGATAGTGCCGGTATTGGCCAGGCTATAAGAAGATGTAGTAGGAGATGCTGTGCTGGTTCCTGCAGCAGTAGTCTCCCAGTAGATACTGCCTGATGGGGCACTGTACCTCAGTGTGGCCGCTCCGCAGCTAGGGTTGGCTGTGGCGCTGATCGTGCCTGCAGGGTCAGCGGGGATAGAATTTATGGTAACTGTGATTGCCTGACGGCCAAGGCTTGAACAGGTACTATTTTCGCCTTGTACATAATAGGTATAAGTACCGCCACCAAGAGATGTCGGGATGGTCAGGTTTCCGGAGGCTACTGTACCCGGAGGAGTAGTACCGCTGGTAATTGCACTGCCCCCAGAAGAAGCTGTCCAGTAAGTGTAGGTGGTAGCATTACTGCTACCGGCACCTGTAATGGTAACAACTGTACCCTGACACACGGCTGATGGAGTGGCGCAAGATGGCGTACCAGGGTTAGCTATCAGGGAGATATCGCTACCATTATCATTGCTACTTACAGTAGCTGGTGTTGCATTTACCACTCTCAAGCGATAGCCGGTTCCGGGAGCCGTACCGGATGGGATAGTAGCTGACAACGGAGATGACGAGCCGGTAGTAGAAAGATTAGTCGCAGAAGTGAAACTGCCGGACCCATCAGATAGCTGCACTGTATACGCACCGGTAAAAGTGCCGGTACTGGTAAATGCTACGCTCACTACATTATTTGCACCTGCGCAATAGGGGCCAAAAGATGCAGCGGATGTAGTGATCGTATTGGCTCCGGCTGCGGCTCTGGTAATAGTGATTGTATAGGTCTGGGTGGTAGATCCGTCTTGAGCAGTGACAAGAACATCAATAGTGTTGCTGCCTACATTTAAGGCTAGAGAGCCGGAGGCACTGCCACTCGACACAGACGAGTAAGAGCCACCATTTACGCGTACTTGTACAGTAGCGTTAGCCTGATTGACTGTAGGTGTCACTGTAGTGGTCGAGACTGCATTAGCTACAGAAAGGCTATAAGAAGTTGTGCCAGATGCAAAAGTGGGCGATAATGAGCCCGCACTTGCGGTCAAATTCGATAAGGTGGCATCGGTAGATAGGTTCATTTTATACAAGGTGAGGTACTGCTGAGTTCCTGTATAGCAAGCAAAGCGTGGAGAGCCGGTATTGTATTGTAGATACCTGGTGGTGGAAGCGGCATTTTGAAAATAGAATGTACTGGCTGTATAAGTTACATTCCATTTTTCGCTATTGCCGCTTACAGAGCTGACTGCATAGGCTGCATTGCTAGTGCCTGTATAAGACACGTACATGGCTGTGGCCTCATTGTATATGGTTTTACTGCTTCCGCTGGTTTGGATCTTCCAGACCATAGCGGATGAGGGGTTTGTAATGGTCCCTGACGATGGAGTAATAGCAGTATTGCCGAAATAAGAACTTCCATTGGTATTATTCATCGCCATAGTAGATCCATATGCTATGACATAATAGCCGTCTGTCAGTGACGCGAGCGACGTGATCTGGGTAAATGTCCCTGAGCCACTATATTGAGCAGATGCCCTCTGCGTAGCAGCAAGGAACAATAGAATGATAAAACCAGTAATAAGGCTATTTGCTTTTGCCATTTTCAGGTCGTACTTCTTCTTCATGGGGGATGTTTGAAATTTAGGAGGCGCAAAGCTACTGACAATATCCCTGCCAACGAAGGTAATCCGGCTTTTTTTTGGGGTAATTCGCCGCTTTTAGCGGGTCAATGGTAAAAACTTAACACGGTGTTAAGAAGCTGATAATGAGGGCGTGACGAATGTTAATTTGCTATATCTAAATATATAACTTGTTTATGTCCTATCCACTATACCACACTTCCAAAAAATCGGACAGTCTAGGCCATTATTTCGTCCAGTCTCTGGGATAGGGTTTTAACAATTGGTCCGGCTTTGGCCGGAATCTGATCCATGGCATATTCACTCAGGGCAGTGATAGTGAGAGAGGGATTCACACCGAGATTGCACGGCATGATAGAGCCATCGAGGATGTAGAAATTGTCATAGCCGTGCACCCGGAAGTTTTCATCTACTACGCCCTCTTCTCGCGTCAGACCCATAGGGCAGCCACCCAGGATATGCGCTGTAGATGCGAGTGAGAAGAAGACCTCGCTGAAGGCATTTTACGGTATGCCATTCACTTTGTCTGCGTAGCGATAGAGTGTCTCTTGTCCTATAGGTATGAAGCTCGGTACCTTCTGCCCGCTGTCATTTACCATAGACATGCTGCCCCTGCGCCATACCATGCGCATAGAGTTTTCCAGCTCCTGCATGATGAGGAAGATGATAGACGTACGCGCTATGTTGCCATTGAATATGGTGCGTAGAAACTGTATGGGATGGGTGATGAGATTGCCGAGCATTTTGACAGTGCGCACGGGTGCGGGGCCATCTCCTGCGGCCATCACACCCAGC
>JAFDYP010000636.1 GCA_018267355.1 Bacteroidota bacterium | reverse complement strand
TTTGGATGAAATTTTTCCTGGAATGAAAATGTTTTATACATTTGTATCGGAAACGATACAATCGCAAAAGATATAAATATGAAAAAGCTCAGGACCATTGCAGTCACACTAGGTATAGGCATACTGGCAGTGCTGGGCGTGATCCATCTCTCAGATTACATTTCACAACGATCAATACAACAACAAATGGCAAACAAAAGCTTTTATGACTTCGAAGCCCGTACACTCGCGGGCAAGACCATGAGCATGGCAGATACCAAAGGAAAAGTAGTACTGGTGGTCAATACCGCCAGCAAGTGCGGCTTCACCCCGCAGTATGCCGGCCTGGAGAAACTTTATGAGAAGTACAAAGACCAGGGCCTCGTCATTATCGGCTTCCCGTGCAATCAGTTTGGAGAGCAGGAGCCGGGCGGGTCGGGCGAGATACAGGAGTTCTGCCAGGTCAACTATGGCGTGACCTTCCCCATCATGAGCAAGGTAGACGTGAATGGCGACAATGCTGATCCGATATTTAAGTACCTCAAGTCGCAGCTCGGCAGCATTCTCGGCAGCCGCATCAAGTGGAACTTTACCAAGTTTCTCCTCGACCGCAATGGCAAGCCGGTAGAGCGCTTCAGTCCGCTCACCACACCTGAGAAGATAGAACCCGCTATCAAAAAGCTGCTCTGATGAAAGGCGAAGAAATGCTATTGCTGGAAAACCAGCTCTGCTTTCCGCTCTATGCGGTATCGCGCCTCGTCACGCAGCTCTACACACCCCTGCTGGATCAGCTCGACATCACGTATCCGCAGTACCTCGTGCTGCTGGTGCTATGGGAGCAGGACAGCCGGTCTGTGTCTGATATAGGCGCGCAGCTACTGCTGGAGACCAATACGCTCACGCCGCTGCTGAAGCGCATGGAGCAGAAGGAGCTCATACAGCGCACACGCGCCACAGATGATGAGCGCAAGGTGCTCGTATCACTCACCACCCGCGGTAAAAAGCTGAAGCAAAAGGCGCCCTGCATCCCGCAGGCGCTCATAGCCGGTATGCAGGATAGCCCGCTCACAGAGCGCGAGGTGGAGACATTCCGCCGCACACTGCACAAAATGCTGGAGGCCCTGCGCAGGGGCACAGCACCTGTGCATGGTGGCTGATATTTATGTGGGGGAAATTTGGATGTGGGGCAAATAAACCTATCTTGCCTCAAACTAAAACCACATACATATGGCAACACCTAATTCCCAGATCCTCTCGCAGGCCCGCGCTGCACTCAGCGGCAAATGGGGCCGGGCAGTTATTACATTCTTTATTTATTTCCTCGTACTCTGCGCTGTCAGCTGCACCGGTATCGGCGTCCTCATAGGTGGTCCGCTGGCGCTGGGCGCAGCCATCTTCTCGCTCAATATCGTCAGGGGCCGCGAGGCCGAGACCGGCCAGATATTCCGCGGCTTTGACAATTTTGTAAATGCTATGGCCGTATTTGTGCTGATGGTGGTCATCGTGACGGTAGGCCTGTTGCTCTTTGTCATACCTGGTATCATAGCTGCCTATATGCTGTCCATGTCCATCTATGTCCTGGCAGACCATCCGGATATGTCTCCTACAGATGTGCTGCGCACCAGCCGCAGTATGATGGACGGCTACAAGCTGAAACTCTTTACCCTCCAGCTCCGCTTTGTGCTGCTCGCCATCCTCTGCACCTTTACCCTCGGTATCGGCTATCTGTGGCTCATACCGTACATGCAGGTCACGCAGGCCCGCTTCTATGACGATCTCAAGGCCGCCCGCGAGCAAGGCACAGTGGTCAATGAGATCAATAGCATCCAGTAGTTACGATCACCTTGTTTTATACGCACTGCCACTCTACACGGGTGGCAGTTTTGTTTTGTAGTAACCCTTCCTGCATTTGCGTATTTGGCTATAGATCGTACGCACGATCTCTCTCAAAGCAAACGCGCAGCTCCCAGCATTCCTACGTAATCCATGTGTTTTTTAAATTGTATTTGCACTAATTCTGAAAATTCTAAAATCCTCTAAATTCGGATTCAGACAATCAGTGCATTTCCCTCCGCGTCTCTCCGTCTTCGCGGTAAAGCCTGCATTTCTTCCCCTTCCTTCGCCCCTCGCCATCTAACCCTCATTCACAGCTTCCGCTCTATCTTCACCACGTTAAAGAGCTGCACCACATCCTTGAGGTTGATCTTGCGGTCCTCGTAGAGCGCATTCTGAGAATGTACCGTGATCACTCCTGCCGCTACATTGTGCGCCGTGATCTGCTTCAGGATGATGCCATCCGTGCGATGCACGATCACAAAGTTCCACTTATGGATATGCAGCTTGTGCTGCCAGTAGCTGCGGTCTATCTCACGGCATAGTACGATATCGCCCGCCAGTATCGCATCGCGCGTGCCATCGTCCATGCTATCGCCTCGCACCTCAAATGCCATATAGGTGCCCTTGTACTCGCGGTCTGCGTAGAAGGGGATATGGGGCAGCTCCTCCAGGTACTCCTCATCAGAGAAGCCGCTCAGGTAGCCTGCGTAGGCATATTGATTGACCAGCGGCACGCGCATGATCAGCTGGTCCGTCACGGTGGGAGAGATGTGCGCGCCTTGTTTTGATTTATTCAAAGCGGGGTCTGTATACAGGAGCCAGTCGATAGACACATCTGGGTAGGTCTTCTTGATAGCGGCTATCGTATTGGCGCTCACGGTCAGCGCGCCCGCCTCCATGCGGTTGTAGCTGCCCTCATTCACCTCTATAGCGGCGGCAAAGGCCCTTTTGGTCAGGCCGAGCTGCGTGCGAAATTTCTCCAGGTTGTTTTTCATCGTATTTATTTACTCACACGAATCTGAATAACTATTGCTACCTACAAACT
>JAFDYP010000635.1 GCA_018267355.1 Bacteroidota bacterium | reverse complement strand
TCACTGCAGAGTCTCCGTGGCTCAGGAAATAATTATAAGCAAAAATGGAGCTTTGGTAAACTACCTGCTCATCTGCTGTACAGTAGACGAGCATCATTGGAGCCTGTGGCACCCAGGCATAGACGTCATTATCACGCAGGTCTAGGCGCAGCGGGTTTTGAGCGGAGTCCGTATTATACCAGATGAGCTGGCTATCTACTACAAAGGAGTCCGCATAGTGTGGCATGATGCCATTGATAGAGTCGGCACTGATGAGGCCGGTATATAGCGGCGGCAATATACTATCCCACGGATGCTGCAGAAACTGTGGCACACTGTCATATAGGTTGTGATACACACTTTCGTAGCCAAAGACGAGGTATGGCAAATAGGAGGGGTAGGCATAGTAGCTGCCACTGGCCAGTCCGGCAGCTTGTATGCCGGAGAGATTATAGGGCCCTGAGCCGGGAGCTGAGGCTGTCACTGTGAGCTGCCCTGCATATTGCTGCTGTATGGCGCGGTGTGTAGCCATACACGCATGGCCGCCCTGCGAGTAGCCTGTCACAAAGAGCTGATCGCTCAGGCGGAGGCTATGATTAGTCGCAAATTGCTTGGAGGCAAAGATCATGTCTATACCAGCCTGAGCCTCAGTGGCTGCGTGGATATATGGGTGCACACCGGCATTGATACCCAGCCCGAGATAGTCAGGAGCGATAGCATAGTAGCCTTGCGCAGCCAGGATGAGCGGTAGCAGCGACTCATATCCCAGAAAACCCGGTACATCCCACCGCTGTGTCACGGTGCCATGGTCATAGAGCGCGATAGCCATAGGGCATGTACTGCTATCAGGCACTATGATCAGTCCAGATACGATCTCTGTGCCTGTGTGGGCTGCATTGCTGGTGCTGTATATCAGTCTGTGGAATGATACTCCGACCGGTGATGTGAGCGGAATACCATTGATGGTAAAAGCTGAATCTACTTGTGCCCGGCTCAGATGTAGCATCAGGCTGTCTGATATTAGCTGCTGGCCATATAGGTGGCATGTAGTGATAAGGGCGAGGAGTACTGATATAATAGCAGATTTGCGCATGGGCAGGATGTGTTTTTTGGGCGTATAGTATGTAAGTTATCAATAATAAAGAAAATGACGAAAGGTCCCCCTTTTTATAAATGTATACAGGGTAATCAGATGTACTTTGCCGGAAAAGGCTTTGAATTTCAGAGATAAAGTTCAAATTTGACTAATCATGAAAAATATCTATCTGTTTTGGGTGCTTTGCATCGCACAGCTTGGCGTTTATGCCCAGGTCAATCCTAACTACCATGTAGAGATCGTAAGGGATAGCTTTGGTGTGCCACATATCTTTGGCAAGACTGATGCCGATGCCGCATATGGCTTGGTATACGCTGCCTGCGAGGATGATTTCAAGACGGTGCAGTGGGGGCTCATGCTGGCCCGCGGCAAACTGGGCCTGATGATGGGAGTAGAGGGTGCCAAGATAGACTACGCAGTGCAGCTGTTAGGCGTGCCCGATATCATCAATGAGCGGTATGACAAGGATCTTTCACCTGAGTTTCGCAAGCTACTGGATGCGGCAGCGGCGGCAGGCAATGACTTTGCGCATAAGCATCCGGACCGTGTGGTGGCCAAAAGCCTGCTACCGGTCAAGCCTCAGGATTTTATAGCAGGCTATATGCTGTCTATGGCGCTCATGACCGGTGTGGACAATGCGATCAAGCAGGTAGTAGGCAATACTGTGCCCACACTAGACTACAACAAAGATGCCCGCGGCTCTAATGCTCTGGCTATGAACTCTAACATCACAGCAGATGGCGGAGTCTACCTGGATGTCAATGCTCACCAGCCGCTTGAGGGGCCGATGAGCTGGTATGAGGCACACGTGCATAGTGAGGAGGGGTGGAATGCGCTCGGGGCTACGTTCCATGGAGCGGTGTCTATCTTTCATGGAGTGAATGAAAACCTGGGCTGGGCACATACTACCAACTACTTTGATGCGATAGATATCTATCAGCTCCAGCAGGACCCCAAAAAGAAAAACCACTATCTGGTAGACGGACAGTCCTATAAGCTGGAGACCAAGACGGCAAAACTCTCTGTAAACCTGGCTAAGAACAGAGACAAGCACAAGTTTGTCCTCACCATAGGCAAGAAGCGCTGGTGGAGTATCTACGGAGCTACTTATAAAAATGACAAGGGTTGGTTTGCCATACGCCTGGCGTCAAACATGACGATCAAATCAGTAGAGCAGTGGTACCTGATGAATAAGGCGAAGAACTATCATGAGTTTCGCAATGTGCTAAAGATGCAGGGTATCGTGAATCAGTACATCACCTACGCAGACCGCAATGATACCATCTACTGCGTGAGCAATGGTGCGATGCCTATCCGGCCGGATGGCTACAACTGGAAATCAACAGTGCCCGGCAATACAATGAAAACACTTTGGACAAAGTTTCTGCCGCATGACTCCCTGCCGCATGTGCTGAATCCGAAATGTGGCTATGTGTTTGAGACTAACAATACCTCCTACACCATGACTGCCAGGGATGAGAATCCCCCTAAGCTACCTATACAGAAGAACGTCGGGTTCGAGCTGAACGAAACTAACCGGAGCCTGCGCTTCTACGAGATGATGGATCAAATGAAGGGCAGGAAACTGACCTGGGACGACTTTCTGAAGATCAAGTATGATATACACTATCCGCAGCATGTCACTGCTCCCTTCAAGCACTTTGAGGTAGAGGAGATATTTCACCTGGATGAGAAGCAGTATCCGGATATAGCTGATGCGATAGGTATCCTGAAGCAGTGGTCGGTGAAGAGGGAAGGAGCTATCACTGATACCAATGCGACACTGCTTTACAAATTCCTGTACCGCTGCTATTTCTCTATTAATGACTCGATGGACCACCGCTTTGAGAAAGATGAAAAGGCCAAAATAGACTACTTCGTACAAGGGCTACGCGATGTAAAGAACGATATGATGACGGACTACGGCAAGCTGAACGTGCCGCTGGGTGTCTTTCAGCGCCATATCAGGGATACGATAGACCTCCCTACTGCAGGTGGTCCCGATATGTGGAACGCCAAGTACGGATTCCGGTACAACAATAAAGAGATCAAAGTCTCCAACGGTGAGTCCTACATCCTGCTGGCGCGCTGGCCTAAGGGAGGTCAACTACCCGTGCTACGCTCTATAGCCTGCTACGGTAGCAGCAATACTCCCGGTGCGAAGCACTACACTGACCAGATGCAGATGTACGTGCACCAGCAGACCAAGGAGGAGAGCCTCAGCAAAGACTGGGCCTACCAGCATGCTGAGCGTATTTATCATCCGGGAGAGTAGCCTAGCTCTGGCGTGCTTTCTCCTGTTCCTTTCTGTATAGCAGATAGGAGTATACGAATGCAAGTGCGGTAGACCCGAGTGCAAAAATAGCAATAAGGACAGGCACATAAGTCAGGGGCAGGAGTATGACCGCAGCGATACCGGTGATACCTCCATAAAACCATAGCCGTCCAAAAAGCAGATGGGTCTTCTTCCATACCATGTCGTTACTGAGCGTCCATGGCGTACGGATGCCTATGAACCAATTAGGTTTGATGTTTATCATAAAATTGCCCATGACTGCAAAGAGTAAAAATGCCAGCATCGGGATGTAATGACTAAGGCCAGCACCTTGGGTCTGATGTAGGGCCATGTATACAAACAGGGCGCTAAATGCTGAGAGGAAAAAGGCTATGACCACACGTAGTTTGTAAATATTGGTCTTAAGAAATTCGTTGTCCATCTTCTTCGGGTCTAGCTTAGGCAAAAACAACATAAGCAGGTACGTAGCCAGATTGATAGCCGGCAGCAGAAATGCAAAGCCTTTGCCACCCCATCCGTTTATGTCGCCATGTACATCATAATGTATCGGTATCTCCGCAGGTAGCTGTGACCATATAGCAAGGATGTATACCACAGGGGCTATCACTATGATCTGAATGGGGATCTCTCTTTTATTAGTTACATTTTCCATCGCGCTTTATTTTTTGGTTTTAGATTTTTTCTTGTCTGTAAACTGAATGAACCAGGCCGCTATCTCGTCCATCACGGTCGTGTTGAGCGAATAATAAATGAACTGGCCTTCTTTGACACTCTCTACCAGCCCTGCCTGGCGCAGCAGGTCAAGGTGGTGAGAGATAGTAGGTTTGGAAAAGCTGAACTCATCAGCTATCTCTCCTGCTGTCATATCCTTCTTTTGCAATAGCTGCAGGATATCCCTCCGCGTCTGGTCATTCAGTGCCTTGAATAGCGTATTCATGATGTAGATGTTTGTATATTTAGGCAACTATCTAAATACAAAGAAACCTATTTTTAAGGACTTGCAAAATTTTTTTGAGGAACATCAGCGGTTATTGAGGAATCGCTCTATAATAAATACATCCCTGTGCGGATGTGAGCTGATAAGTGGGTCGGCGTCAAAGGCTAAGGCATCGGTAGTTCTGTTAGAATCACTCTAGCTGACGGCGATACAGCTGTAGCGTATTCTCCAGCCCGTAATACAGGCAGTCTCTCACGAGAGCATGACCTATGGATACCTCGAGTAATGTAGGCAGGTTTTGCCGGAAGAATTTGAGGTTGTCCAGATTGAGATCATGTCCGGCATTGATGCCTATACCGATCTCATCACAGTGGCGGGCAGCCATAGCAAAGTCCCGGATGGCTGCATTTTTGTCATGATAAAAATCATGCGCATAGGGCCCGGTATAGAACTCTATGCGGTCGGCACCTACTTTTTTTGCGCCATCTATGAGCGCCGCTACGGGATCGATGAAAAGGGAAACACGAATACCTTCTTTGTGGAGAGCCGCGATCACCTGTGTCAGTTGCGCTTCATCTCTGAGCGTATCCCAGCCATGATCAGAGGTCAGCTGCCCCGGTGCATCAGGTACCAGGGTACACTGCTCCGGTTTCACCTCCAGTACCATCCGGATAAAGTCATCAGACGGATAGCCTTCGATATTGAATTCTGTGGTCACTACTTCTTTCAATGCATATACATCACTACGCCGGATATGCCGCTCATCGGGGCGTGGATGTACGGTGATACCCTGCGCACCCCAGCGCTCGCAGTCTTTCGCAAACTGAATAAGGTCAGGGATGCTGGCGCCACGGGAGTTTCGCAGTAGTGCGATCTTATTGATATTGACAGATAGCCGGGTCATAGCAGATAGATTATTTGGTCATGAACTCTTTTACCACTGTGTGAAGCGCCGCAGGTTCCTCTCGCTGCGGATTGTGACCGGAGCGCTCAAACATTACAAACCTGGCCTGCGGGCAAAATTTCTTGTACTGCACCTCCCACTTAGGCACGCCTACCCGGTCAAACCTGCCGGCCAGAATGAGTACCGGCATTTTCAGGTTTTTCAGCTCGCGCCGATAGTCAAACTTACCGATATCGCTTCCTACTATGAAGTCACCATCACGGCCTACCATCTGGTAATAGAGGTCATAATTGAAGCGGTTAGGATAGCCGGGGTCAATATTTTTGCGGAACAAGTCAGGGTTGTAAGCATATAGAAATCCATATGGCACCCGCCCGTAGATAGCCTGATGGATAGAGTCTGAGGAGACGATACCCTGACTGCGCAGCGTCATAAGTGTATCCCAAACCTCGGGATAGTTTTCCTGTATCTCACGGTTGCTATTGTCGTCATTCTCCTGCCACATAGCGTAGCTATGCAGCGTGCAGGCGAGTATCAGATGGCTGACGTGCTCAGGATATTTCAGTGCGTAGCCCTGTGCTACTACCCCGCCATATGAATGGCCCAGGACGGCGATCTTGTCCAGCTTGAGTGCTTTGCGGAGACCCTCTACATCCTCTATATCACGGGCTATCGTATATTCTTTGAGGTCTTTGGCCTGATCCGATCTGCCACGGCCATATGCATCAAAGAAAATAAGCCGGCAGACATCAGACAAGGTATCAAAAGAATGCATCCCCGCATGTGAGCCGCCGGGACCGCCTGCTATCAGGATCAGGGGTTCGCCGCTGCCCTTTTCTTCTACCCAGAGCCTTGCACCATTGATGGTGATGAACTGTCCTTTGGGATGTATGTAGCTATTGTCCTGCGCAGAGAGGGACACGACGATGAGAGAAAGTAAAGCGGCGAGATGGAGTCTCATATGCTGCGGTTTTAGGCAGCCAAGATGAGAATTTACTTGCGTACCAGCAACCAGTAGGACGAGTCATCCTGACGGGCGTCTTTCAGTTTCTGGAATGCCTCAGCATAAGTATCACCTGCATAGAAGCCTATGCGTATCCAGTCAGGCGTGGTATCTTCAAACTGCTGCTTGTCCGGATGATGATCACGCAGGAAAGTCTCTGCACGATGGAGGTTTTGAGGCTCATGAAAAGAACCGATGATCACGTAATATTTGCGACCTGTGGTAGACTGCACGCCGGTATTGGTAGTTTCTGTCTGCACACGCACAGGGGCGGCAGTCTGATCTGTGGTAGAGTCTACTGTGGTCTCCGTATGCAGGATGATGGGCTGCGCATTATTGTCTACCAGAGCCGGCACCTCGTGATCGATGCTCACCTTTGGCTCAGGCTGCATGGCCACCGGCTGATCTACGCGCTCCATGAAGCTAAGGACGCTGGCTGTGTTAAGATTAAGAGGCTTGATATCTACACCCTGATACATCAGGCTACTGATAGTACCGAGTGTGAGCAGCAGCAGGATCACCGCCGCCATAGCCCAGCTCCGATTAGTACGCGTCAGCGCATACGATGGGCGGTGCGCTTCGATCACCTCTATAGTCGCATCAGATTTATCGCGGAGTACTGGTTCTGCCACTACTTTGCGCAGGCCGTAGGAAGAGTAGAGGTAGTTTACTCTCTCATCGGCTGTAAACTGGAGATTGCGCTCCACATCGCGATGGAAGCGACCGATTTGCGGCAGGTAGATCTCTTCATTGGCGGCCAGCAGCTTTTTAGTTTTCTGCACCCACTGATCTACCTGATCAGCTACCAGCGTGTAGTCCTGACCCGTGCGGGAGGCGATATGCTGGATCAGCAGGCCATCGTTTTTGGTCAGGTATGCATTGAATGCCAGCGCCTTGGATGGTGGATAAATGGTATGCTCCGCCAAAACCATCTCGGCAGACCGATAGCTGGCCAGTATACCGCCAAAGCCGGGTATAATGACGCACTCGTAGTCCCAGAGTAGCTCCTGTATGTAGACGGATATATCCATTATGTACTATCAATCAGCGAATTAAAGCCTATTGGGGCATAATATTCGCTTCATATTCCTTTTGCAAGGATCGCAATGATACTTGAATTTAACTAATAGCCGTTTGGTAAGTTGCCCACTGCTATCCACATGCTATTCACATTGGATGGGGATAAGTAGCCCGGGGCCAAGCCCGGATC
>JAFDYP010000634.1 GCA_018267355.1 Bacteroidota bacterium | reverse complement strand
GTTTGCGGGGGTAACAAAACCTTGACATGAGTGTACCCCAGGAGCTGATCCTCACTATAGACCTCGGCACGTCCGGCCCCAAAGTGTCCGTCTTTGACAGCCGGGCTCATATGATAGACTATGAGTTTGAAGAGACACCGCTGATACTGGTAGGCGAAGACGGCCGCGAGCAGCGCCCGTCAGACTGGGTGAGCGCTATCAGAAACTGCTACAACGCGATCCGCCAACGTGGCAAATTTGATCCGAAAGATATCATAGCCCTCAATATCACCACCCAGTGGTCAGGCACCGTGGCGCTGGATGAGAAAGGCGAGCCGCTGATGAACGCGATGATATGGATGGACAGCCGCGGGGCGAAGCAAGCGCAGAAGCTGATGCACGGGCCGATACGCATAGACGGCTACGGTATAGGCAAGGCGCTGAAGTGGGTGCGTATCACCGGTGGCGGCCCCAGCCCCTCCGGCAAAGACTCTATCTCCCACATCCTCTATATCCAAAAGAAGCTGCCGGAGATCTATAAGAAGACATACAAGTTTCTGGAGCCGAAAGACTACCTGAATCTGTACTTTACAGGCAAGTTTGCCGCCTCGTATGACTCAATCACAGTACATTGGCTCACTGATAATCGAGACATCAACAATGTAAAATACTCAGAGGAACTGCTGCGCATCTCCGGTATAGACCGCGAGAAGTTGCCCGACCTCGTACCTACCAACTCCCTGCTCGGCACTATCAAAAAAGAACTGGCAGAGGAGTTTGGCCTGCGGCCTGACCTGAAGGTGATATCCGGTACGCCCGATACACACTCGGCAGCGGTAGGCTCCGGAGCGGTGAAGGACTTTGAGCCGCACCTGTACATCGGTACCTCTAGCTGGCTGATCTGCCACACGCCGTGGAAGAAGACGGACCTCTTCCACAACATGGGCTGCATCCCATCCGGTATACCGGGCAAGTATATGCTCGTAAATGAACAAGAGACCACCGGTGCCTGCCTGAATTTTATAAAGAACAATGTCTTCTATCACGAAGATGACCTCAGTGTGGAGAGGGCACCGGCAGACTTCTACAAGCGGCTGGATGTGGTGGCCAGCAAGGCACCAGCAGGTAGCAATGGTGTGATCTTCACCCCGTGGCTCAACGGTGAGCGCTCTCCGGTAGATGACCACCATGCGCGTGGTGGCTTTCACAACCTGTCGCTAAACAGCAACCGTACGCACATGATCCGCTCAGTCTTTGAGGGCATCGCGTGCAATAACAGGTGGCTGCTGAGCTTTGCAGAAAAGCTGTGCGGGCGCAAGTTTGAGTTCATCCACTTCATAGGCGGCGGTGCCAACTCTGAGGTATGGAGCCAGATACTGGCGGATGTCTTTGACCGCCCTGTGAAGCAGATGAAGCAACCACTCAATGCCAATAGCCGTGGCGCTGCACTGCTAGCGCTGATGAGCCTGGGCAAGCTTAAAGTGGAAGATATACCTGCTATCACGGAGGTCAATAAAGTCTATCAGCCAAACCCTGAGAACAGGAAGCTATATGACGATCTCTTCACCCACTACGTGAAGATCTACGAGACGAATAAGGCGCTGTATAAGGAGTGGAATAAATAATGTGCTGATGTGCTAATTTGAAGATTTGAAAATGGCTGCAAGTGGAATACATGATGTAACTTCCGCTCCCGATCAAACATTCTATTCAAACTAATTTTTGTCCAGATGGCCTCCAGCTTTTCTATATCGGAGTATCACAATACTGATGAAGTGTATGCGCAACTCAAAAACCTCATGGCGCAGCCACCCCGGCATTTGCCGAAGCCGGTCCTCGAAGCTTATGTGGCGCAGATCGAGCGGACCTGTGCCAAGTCTAAGGTCATGACCACGGAGGCGATGAACTACATCCCCGGCGGCGTGCAGCACAACCTGGCATTCAACTATCCCTTTCCTATCGTATTCAATAAAGCCGATGGGCCCTATCTCTACGATCTGGATGGCAATCGCTATATAGACTTCATACAGGCCGGGGGGCCTACGGTGCTGGGTAGCAATCCTGCCATCGTGCGCGAGAAGTGTATAGAGCTATTGAATACTTGTGGGCCTTCTACGGGGCTCTTTCACGAGTATGAGCTGAAGATAGCCAAGATGATCTGCGAGCATATGCCGTCGGTGGATATGTTTCGCATGTTGAATAGCGGGTCTGAGTCTGTGATCGCTGCGGTGCGTACGGCACGTATCATCACGGGCAAGAAGAAGATCATCAAAGTAGGTGGTGCCTACCACGGCTGGATGGACCAGATGGTCTATGGCATCCGCATACCGGGTACGGGGCGCTTTGAGTCGCATGGTATACCGCGTGCCTATACCAGTCACACACAGGAGGTATATCCTAATGACCTCGGCCAGCTGGAGCGCACCATGCAGCTCAATGTGCTGCGCGGCGGCACTGCAGCCGTGATCCTCGAGCCGCTGGGCCCGGAGAGCGGCACCTATCCTACTCAAAAGAACTATAACAAAGCCGTGCGCGAACTGTGCGACAAGTACGGCGCGCTATTGATATTCGACGAAGTCGTAACCGCCTTCCGCGTAGGCATGAGCGGTGCGCAGGGATACTTTGATATCAAGCCTGACCTCACTGTCTTTGGCAAGGTAGTGGCCGGTGGCTATCCATCTGCCGGTGGCCTGGGCGGCAAGAAAGAATACATGGAGTACCTCGCCGCAGGCCTCGGCGGTGCCAAGAAGAAGCAATCAAAAGTGGGGGGCACGATGGCTGCCAATCCGCTGAGCTGCGTGGCCGGTTATTATACGCTGGTAGAGATAGAAAAGCAAAACGCCTGTGAGAAAGCAGGCCGTGCAGGTGATCGCCTTACGAAGGGCCTGCAAGAGATGATGAAGCGCTATGACCTGCCATTTGTGGCATACAACCAGGGGTCCATCTGCCACCTGGAGTCTGCGGGTACGCTCTTTGTGAAGATCAACTACCTAAAGATACTCAAGGTGCTGGCCGAGATCAAAGAGCGCAAGCAGATGATGGAGGAGATGGGCGCAGCCTACACCGCAGAGGGTATCATCACACTGGCCGGCAGCCGTATGTATACGAGCATGGCTGATACAGACGAGGTGATAGACGATGCGCTGAACCGTTTTGACAGGGTATTTAGCAGGATGAAGAAATGATCAGCGCAGAAGAAGCAAGAGTACTGGTATGCGAGTCAGGCAAGCGCCTGCTGCGTGAGGGCCTCGTGGCCCGCACCTGGGGCAATGTGAGCGTGCGCATCAGTGACACGCACATGATGATCACGCCGAGTGGCCGCCCCTACGCAGAGCTGACACCGGCAGATATGGTGGCGGTCAATTTTTACGACCTGAAATATGAGGGGCATATCAAGCCCTCGTCCGAACTAAAACTGCACTGCGAGGTTTATAAGAAGCGTCCGCATATAGAAGCCGTGATACACACCCACCAGATGTACGCCTCCATCGTAGCTGCTGCGCAGAAAGACGTGCAGGTGCCGGACCCGGAGCACCAGCGCATATTGGGCGCTGCGGTGATCAAGGCCGCTCCCTACGCGCTGCCAAACTCAAAGGCGATCACCTTTGGTACGGAGAAGGCAATAGAAGGAGCTAATGCTGCGCTGATGGCCAATCATGGCTGTGTGTGCATAGGCCGCAGCCTGGAGGATGTATTCACTGTATGTAAAACACTGGAAGATGCCTGTGCGCTGTATATAGATTCCTTTAAGAAGAAAACAAAGGCGCTATGAGCATCAGGGACGAGAAAGAAAGCTTCCTGGCCAATGTGGAGAGCATCAAGGCCGGCTACCGTAGCTGGGGCGATGTGCAGATACAGGAGATCGTGCTGCGTGATGGCCTGCCCACACAGGATGCGAAACTTTATCAGGCTATATTTTCGGCGAAGCAGCGTGTGCAGTGCATCCTCGTGACGAAGCAGGAGTACGGCTCTGCACTCCGGGAGGAGGTACCGCCGATACTGGATGACCAGGCACAACTGCTCGGCGTATCGATACGGATAGCAAAGGATGCCGGTATCGCATCTGTGATCCGGGCGCTGAATAACCGCTACGCTGCTGTGCTGCCGGATGGTCGCTGCCTCTGTATAGGCAGTACCGTAGATGATGCGTATATAGCCGCCCAGCTACTGGAGAAAACAGCCAAGGCATGGACAGAAGCCAAGTACCTCGGCGGTGCCAAAAGCATCAACCGCCTGGAGGCGTGGGGCATGCAGATGTACTATCAGTTTAAATACGCCAAGGAGGCGAAGAAGAACCGATGAACGATTTGATATTTAGTAGTTAGTATTTAGTATTAAGACTAGCTGCGAATACAAAATGACAAATGATAAAACAAGTATGAAGTAACCGCAACAAAGTGTATTCATCTAAATACTCAATACTAACTACTAAATACTCATTCTTAACTAACTACTAAATACCCCGCCGTGGCCTCTATAGAAACCATATCCAAAAGACTGAGCTGGCTGCCAAAGCCGGTAGCACGCTACTTTGAAAAGAAGATGAAGAATGTAGGATCTGTGCAGCAGATGATACGGAAGGAAAGCGACAAAGTAGAAGCGACGCTGGAGCATACACTGAAGCCCTATCGTGGCCGGTATGACTCCTACCCTACTATCCCTAAGCAAGGTATAGACCGCGAAAAGATCCTCGCCGATATGCAGCGGATGCATGACGATGAAATCGGAACCTGGGAGGGTGGCTACGTCTCTGGCGGCATTTACAATGGCGATAAGGAGCATATCGACTTCCTCAATAAAGTCTATGCCCTCCAGTCACAGAGCAACCCGCTGCACACTGACATTTTCCCTAGTGCGACCAAGTTTGAGGCAGAGATCGTGAGCATGGTGGCCGGCATGATGAATAGCGCTAACACGCCCGACGGTGCGCAAGTATGTGGTGCTGTATCATCAGGTGGAACGGAGAGCATCCTCCTGGCCATGAAGAGCTACCGCGACCGCGCCTACGAGCAGGGTATTACCGCGCCGGAGATGATCCTGTGCGATACAGCGCATACCGCTTTTGACAAAGCATCACACTACTTTGGTATCAAGCAGGTGCGCATACCTATGCGCGCGGACTACGGCATAGATGTAGAGGCCGCACGCCACGCTATCAACCGCAATACCATTGTGATGGTAGGCTCTGCGCCTACCTTCCCGCATGGCATCATAGATGATATCCCGGCGCTGTCTGAGATCGCACGCCAGGCCGGCATTGGTTTCCACACGGATTCTTGCCTGGGTGGTTTTATCACGCCATTTGCAGAGAAGCTGGGCTATAAAGTACCGGTCATAGATTTCCGCTTGCCGGGTGTGACCTCCATGTCTGTAGACACGCACAAGTATGGCTACGCTGCCAAGGGTACCTCTGTGGTCCTCTTCCGCTCGCCGGAGCTGCGTCACTACATGTACTACACCGCCACGGAGTGGCCGGGTGGGCTGTATATGTCACCCACCATAGCCGGCAGCCGCCCCGGTGCGCTGAGCGCTGCCTGCTGGGCCGCGATGCTGAGCATGGGCGAGGAGGGCTACCTGAAATCCACTAAAGCGATACTCGATACAGCAGACTGGATCCGCACCGAGCTGAAGACCATCCCCGAGCTGGAGATCATGGGCGATCCGCTGTGGATCTTTGCCATCAAGAGTCGCGATGAGTCGCTGAATATCTACGAGGTCCTCGACCAGATGGGCCAAAAGCGCTGGAGCCTCAATGGCCTCCATAAGCCATCCTGCTTCCACATCGCCCTCACCCTTCGCCACACACAGCCGGTCGTCAAGGAGCGCTTCATCTCTGACCTGAAAGAATCAGTAGCCTACGTCAAGGCCAATCCGGGCAACAACGAAGGCCTCGCACCGGTGTATGGCCTCGCTGCTACGTTGCCTTTCCGAGGGGTAGTGACGGATATCCTGAAGAAATATCTGGATGTGGTGTATAAGGTATAGAGAGATGAAGAGAATCTTTGGAATATTAGGCATCATACTCTCCTGTCCTCTAGCAGCACAATCTAGTGGTACTATGTATTCAATGAAGCTGGGGACAGCTTCCATACCTTTCATCTATCAAGAAAAAATAGTTACTGAGCAGGTTCGTACAGATTCATTACATCGT
>JAFDYP010000633.1 GCA_018267355.1 Bacteroidota bacterium | reverse complement strand
TCTGATGCGGAGAAGATGTGTTTTTTGAAAAGCACGGTCTTAGTTTAGAATTTTACGGTAGGAGCCTTCTCGCTGCCTGCCTCTGCATGGAAGTATCCCTTAGGGGTAAAACCAAACATTTTGGCCGTCAGGACGGCAGGAAACTGAGCGATGTAGGCATTGTAGTCGTTTACCGATTCATTGAAGCGGTTGCGTTCTGTATTGATACGGTTTTCAGTCCCTTCCAGCTGAGCCTGCAGCTCCATAAAGCCCTGATTGGCTTTCAGGTCAGGATACTGCTCCACAGTGATCAGGAGCCGCGACAGAGATCCTTTCAGCTCGTCCTGGGCAGCTTGAAACTTCTGGACATCCTCCTCAGAGAGTTTGCTGGCATCTACCTGCACGCTGGTGGCCTTGGCGCGGGCCTCGATGACCTGAGTCAGCGTCTGCTGCTCAAAGTTGGCCTGGCCTTTTACGGTATTGACCAGATTGGGCACGAGGTCGGCGCGCCGCTGATAGGCAGACTCTACATTGGCCCACTCGCGTGATACGGCTTCGCGTTTTTCGACCATAGAGTTATACCCGCAGGATGACAGCGAAGCTGCTATGATCGTGATACTCAGGAGCCTGAAGATGCTTTTCATGGATGATTGTGTTTTTGGTTTGTAAATGTAAAATAGCAAAATAAACCTGACAGGCAGCTATCTGCCGGTGATTTGCCGGGTTCTTTATACATTAGCATACATCAGAGGACGAACCCCCCAACAACTTATTGCATGTCAGAACTCATAAAGGACTTTAACGACTACCGCACGCGGATGAATGAAGTGATCCTGGCCAAAGATAACCTGGTCCTAAAGCGCTTCTGGAGCCTGGACAATCAGGCCTATGCTGATGGCGCTCTACCCTCCAAGACTAAAGAGCTGCTGGGCTTGATAGCCTCTATGGTACTGCGGTGCGACGACTGTATCAAATACCACCTGGGCAAGAGCTATGAAGAAGGTGTGAGCACGGAGGAGATGTATGAGGTCTTTGCCATAGCCAATCTGGTAGGTGGCTCCATAGTGATACCACATACCCGGAGGGCGGCGGAGTATTGGGAGGAGTTGATAAAGCAATAGGAGAAATTACCGATCAAGAACTAAATAGAAAAGCGCTGGAATCCAGCGCTTTTCTATGGGTGGTCCCGCCTGGGCTCGAACCAGGGACCCTCTGATTATGAGACCTATTCCAACCCCTATTTATGCAATAACTAAAAGACCGCATCTTATGATAGTGAGGCATTTATGTTCAAACGAACCAATTTGAACGCATAGTCTCTCATGCTCCACTTGCGCAATACTTGCACAGGTTCATTCACAATTTAAATCATTAAGCATGAGAACATTTGTTGTTTTAGCACTCGACACGCGCAGGGCAAAATCTGACGGCACCTACCCTGTACTGCTGCGCATCATTCACTATGAAAAACCAGCATCTATCACGCTTGGCATCTACTTAAAAAAGGAAGATTGGGATGCCAAAATACGGACAATAAAGCCTTCCTACAAGGGTACGGAATCCGTTACCAGACTCAACAATTTCTTGCAAAAAAAGAAGTCTGAAGCTATTGATATCATTACTAAACTCGACGAGAAAAAGACATTAGATTCTCTAACTGTAACCCAGATAAAAGATCTAATCTCAAAAAAGTCGGATAGCGGTTCCTTTTTTGAATACGGTCAAACATTGGTTGACGGCTTGCTTGAGACCAATCGCTTGGGCAATTACCGAAGCTACAAATGTGCCCTAAGTGTGCTCAAGAAGTTTAATAGCAACCGTGATTTGTCGTTTCGTGAGCTAACATATTCGTATCTGGTAAAGTTTGAGCAAAACCATTTGAAAAAGGGCGGCTCATTGAATGGTCTGGCTGTCTATATGCGGACGATACGCGCAATTTACAACCAGGCAATCAAGGCCGGTCTTGCAGAACAGGAATTTTATCCATTTAAGAATTATGAGATCAAAACCACTAAGACGCGAAAGCGAGCAATAAGCATTGAATCAATTAAATCCATACAAAATCTGCAACTGACTCCGAAAGATCATCTTTACCATCCCAGGAATCTGTTTATGGCCAGTTTCTACATGAGAGGCATATCATTTACTGACTTGGCGCACTTGAAAGTTTCAGACATGATTGATGGACGTATTCATTACGACAGGCAAAAAACCGGAAAGCCTTATGACATTAAAATAACATCCGAGTTGCAAAGCATTTTGGATATCTATCTCGTGGGCAAGGAGATAGACGATTTTATCTTCCCTATCATCCAACAGAAAGATCTAAAAAAGCAGTATGAGGAGATACAGGATAAGAGAAAACGCTTCAACGACAATTTAAAGCGCATAGCCAAACTCTGTGGCATTACGGAAAATTTAACCAGCTACGTTTCGCGGCACAGCTTTGCTACAAGAGCCAAAAATCTCGGTGTTCCCATTGCAACAATTTCTGATATGCTGGGTCATGCCGACACTAAGACAACGGAAGTCTACTTGGCCTCTTTATCAAGCGATATCATGGACGATTTTCACAAGAAGATAATTGAATAAGCCCTTACCGCAGTAATGCGGTTTTTTTTATACTTCTTTAAGGTGCTACACTCTTAACTATGCTTATATCTTCGGCTATAGTTTTATCAATTTGATTAATTATGTCATCCGGATTTTTAAACGATCCATAAAACTGCTGCAAGTCATTTTGAATATACTTTTGTAAGGCTACTCGCCTTGTCCAACCCTCCAAATTGTTTGTTGCCTGCTCACCTATTTCTTCATTTGTGAATTCCTTAAAGAAAACGGTCATTACAAACGGTTTTTCTTTTGCTTTAAATCTCGCATAAGCTTCATCGAATTCTTCTTTTGTAAACTTTCCAACATCCTCACCTATCAGGCAAATAAAAATCTCACTTTCGTATACTAATGCCTTATTGAAGTCCTCCTG
>JAFDYP010000632.1 GCA_018267355.1 Bacteroidota bacterium | reverse complement strand
GGCCTTTTTGTTAATTGCCCATATATACATTTTCAAACATATATAAACTACTCCCGATAAGGACACGTTTGTGACCAAATCATTACCTTCGGTGTCCGTTTTATCACAAATCACTAGCGAGATGACTTATCTTGATTTTGAAAAACCGATAGAGGAGCTGCAGAAGCAGATAGACCACGTGCGCAATGGCAAGCACCTCATCAAGCCCAAAGTATCAGCCGAGGAGCTGGAGCTGCGCCTGCGCGAAACGCAGAACGAGATCTACTCCCGCCTCAGCACCTGGCAGCGCATACAGGTATCGCGCCATCCGGAGCGCCCCTACACGCTGGCTTATATAGAGAAGATGACGACCAATTTCATCGAGCTCTATGGCGATCGTTCCTTCAAAGATGACAAGGCCATCGTAGGCGGCTTTGCCGATCTCAATGGCGAGACTGTCATGATCATCGGCCATCAGAAGGGCGTCAATACCAAGATGCGCCAGTACCGCAATTTCGGCATGCCAAATCCCGAGGGCTACCGCAAGGCCCTGCGTCTCATGAAGCTGGCAGAGAAATTTAACAAGCCCATCATCACGCTCATAGATACTCCCGGTGCCTACCCCGGCGAAGAGGCGGAGCAGCGCGGCCAGGGCGAAGCTATCGCGCGCAATCTCTTTGAGATGGTCACGCTGAAAGTACCCGTACTCTGCATCGTGATAGGCGAGGGTGCCTCCGGCGGTGCACTGGGCATCGGCATAGGTGATAGGCTCATGATGCTGGAGAATACCTGGTACTCTGTGATATCTCCCGAGTCCTGCTCCTCCATACTCTGGCGCAGCTGGGACTTCAAAGAAAAAGCTGCCAACGCCCTCAAGCCGACACCTCAGGACCTGCTGCAGCTCGGCATCATAGACGGCATCATACCCGAGCCACCGGGCGGCGCCCATGCCAATCCCGATGAGGCTGCCGGCAATCTGAAGAAAGCTATCGTAGCCAATCTCACCGAGCTGAAAAAACTCACCGCGCAGGAGCGTATCACCAAACGCATAGACCGCTACTCACATATCGGCATCTATCAGTCAGAGCAGGTATAGGATGGGCATCATAGATCAGATCACCAATTACTTTTACGAGAGTGTACTCCGCCAGCGTGGCCCCGGTGCGCCGCGCCGCATCACCAATCTGGCTGACGCCAAAACCATCGGCATTATTTACGACTCGTCTATGCCGGCATATGACAGCATCATCGCCAGGTATGCCGAAGGCCTCACCGCCAAAGGCAAAACGGTAGAGGTGCTCGCCTATCTGGATGATAAGAAAATAGAGTCAAAACCGGGCATCAATATCTTTAATAAAAAAGCGGTCAACTGGTACGGCATCCCTACTGATGCCCGTGTCACCGCCTTTTGCAATAAACCTTTTGACGTGCTGATCTGCGCTATCACTGATGAGAACAAGCCGCTGGAGTATATGGCCTACATCTCAAAGGCAAAATACCGCGTAGGTCCTTTTGCCGAGAGCAAGACGCGGCTCTTTGACCTCATGATACAGCTCGACACAAAGCGGGACCTTGGCTATCTGCTACAGCAGGTCACACACTTTCTCGACAACATAAAATATAACTGATATACACATGGTACAGCAGAAACTCAAGGGCACAGGCGTAGCACTCGTCACACCTTTTCTTAGCAATGGCAAGATAGACTTCAAAGGCCTGGGCAAACTCATAGACTACTGTATAGCCGGCGGCGTGGAGTACCTCGTATCTCTCGGCACCACCGGAGAGTCACCGGTACTGACCAAAGAGGAAAAAGAGCAGGTCCTCGACTTCACCATATCACATACTTACAGCCGTGTGCCCATCGTTGCGGGCTTTGGCGGCAATGATACTGCGGAGGTGATCCGCGAGATCAAGAAGTTCCACTTCAAAGGGATCACCGCCATTCTCTCTGTCAGCCCTGCGTACAACAAGCCCACACAAGCCGGTATCATAGCCCACTACAAGGCGATAGCCAAAGCCTCCCCCGTACCTGTGATCCTCTACAATGTCCCCGGCCGCACCGGCAGCAATATGACCGCCGAGACCACTATAGAGCTCTCAAAGGTCAAGAACATCATCGGTATCAAAGAAGCCTCCGGCAACTTTGCCCAGTGCATGCAGATCGTGAAAGGCACCTCCAAAGACTTCCTCAAAATATCAGGTGATGACAATATCACCCTGCCATTGATAGCACTCGGTTTCGACGGCGTCATATCAGTATCGGGACAAGGCTTCCCTAAACAATTTAGCCAGATGGTGCGCGAGTCACTGGCAGGAAACTTCGAGGCTGCCCGCCGGCTCCACTACCCGCTCGTAGACGTCACCGACATGCTCTTCGCCGAGGGCAACCCCGGCGGCATCAAGCATGTACTGGAGCTCAAAGGCATCTGCAAAGCCAACCTCCGCCTCCCTCTCGTGCCGATATCATCCACACTGAAAAGCAAGATCAAATCAGAAGTAGCCAAGATCAAATAAGAAGCAAGATTCACCCCAATATTCCCGCGATGCCATCACCACAAAATGATGGCATCGCTTTTTTTCATTAAGCCCCAAAGGGGCGACACGCCTCTAGCGTAGGGCATCGCCCTACGCTTTCTCGAGCCATATCATTGTACTCCCCGCGTCTTTACGTCTTCGCGCGAAAATGCCTTTGCCTTTCCTTAAACCCTTTTGCGCCTTTGCGAGAAATCCATTTATCATTTAAATCGCAAAACATATATGACTG
>JAFDYP010000631.1 GCA_018267355.1 Bacteroidota bacterium | reverse complement strand
ACTTAAGTTGTAGTGGGTCTGGTATTAATTCTTATTTAACCATAGTCTTTTCTAATACCACAGGTCATCCTGTCACCGGCATTTGCTCCGTCGTGGCCGATGACTCACTCAATCCGCCGTCGGGTAATCAGGTTTTTGTAAACATTGCTAATGGCCCTTCTGGTAATCGGACTCACTACTATTCCACCGGCAACTCATCTGATCGGGTACAGGTGTACATGAATAATGGCAAGGTGGCCGTGAAAGGCACCGGCATCCATCTGGTCAATATCCAGAATGCCTCAGACAATGGCACCCTTGATTTTGATGTGACCCAAACCAATTAATTTTTATCTTCTCCTGTAACTCTGATTTCTCAAACTTCATTTGGTCATTGCAGGGGCCACCGCCTTACGGTATTTCAGGTCCCTCAAAAAGCGCTATCAGAATTTCGAGGTCTACCGCTATACCAGGTGATCAAAATTTCATCCTGTCATTGTAGCTTGTGATGCGCTGCCCGCGGCTCACCACTGATTTCGTAAATCCTTTCTAATCTATGCTCACATGGAGCTGCTTCATATTGATGCGGCGTGCCAGTACCTCGCCTATCTTTTCATAGTCTATCTTCTCAGCCTGAGCTCGGTGGCTGGCAGTAGTAGCTACCTCCAGTGCTTTCACATCCGGCATCTGTGGCAGCGGCATATAGCGGTCCAGCGTGCCGGCGTTCATAGCCTCCAGCAGCGGCTGGTAGCGGCGTGTGGCGCTGGCAGTGATCACACTCTCACCGCGCGAGAGATAGGCGGGTATGCTATCTGATGTCTCCGTACCGGGACCCTCCAGCGCCACGACCCCCTTGGCAAACTTAGGCGGTGTCTTGCTCATGATGATGCCCGCCTGTATGCCCGCAGAGGCCAGCGCGATAGCCGCATTGACATAGTTCATAGGCGGCGGCGAGGAGGCCAGTGCAGCGGTGAAGGCCAGCAGGCCATTGATCACTGCCTGCTCTGCTTTAGCCTTCTGGTCGGCCTTCCAGGCTTTTTCCTTTTCGTGGGCTTCTTCACGTTTGTATTTTTTCTCTATGGCCTTGCGCTGAGCGGCGGTCAGGGTCGCATTCATCAGCTCGGCGTCTTTCTGAGCATCCAGATTGTCCAGCTTGTCCTTCAGCTCATTGTCGCGCTTCTGCTTCTGGTTTTCAAAGATCGCATCGCTCACCTGCCTGGCCATCTCTATCAGTTTCTGACCTACCTGTTTGGCTATATCTTCCTCCTGCTTTCCTTGCTCTTTTGCGTATTCTTTGCGCTTATTAGCTTGCTCTTTCTTATTGACGGTGATTTTGTCTTCTATTGCCTTGCTGTCTTTCAGGTACTGGTCCTGCAGTTTCTCCATGGCCTGCTCATCCTTCTGCGCAGCAGCTATATCGCTGGCATACTTTTTATTGAGCAGCTGCATCTCCTTTTGGAGCGATGCCTCTACTGAGCTGTAGTATTGCTCACCCAGGTCCATCCTGGCTTTGATGCTCAGCTTTGCGTTAGACAGGTCTGCTTCGTATTTCTCTTTGCGGTCCGACAGTATCTTTTCCTCTGCGGTGATGCCGGCCTTGTATTCATTCTCGCTCACCTGCAGGGCTATGTCCAGCTTCTTCCTGGCCTCGGCCTGCGCAGCGGCGAGACGTGCGGTGGCGGCTTGTTTTTCCTTTTGCGTCAGCGAGTCATTGAGCTGCTTCCATGCCGCGTCTTCCTGCGCATTCACCTGTTTGAACAGCTCTATTTTTTGCGCTGCCGAGAGTTTGTCATTATTCGCTATCGCAGCGCGCTCGCGGTTTAGTATCGCCATCCTGGCATCGTACTTTTCCTGATCAGACTTCTTCTCATCTTTCTCTGCCTCTGCCAGCGCTTTCTGGTAAAATGCCTGTATCTCCCTGGCTGTATCCTGTGCCAGTTTGAGTTTGATCAGCTCTACCTGTGTGCGGGTCAGTTTGGTATTATTCAGCTCCAGCGCGCTATCAGCCTTCATCACATCGAGGCGGGCTTGTAGCTCTTTATCGCTGCCCTCCTTGGCTACGGAGAGGCGCAGGTCGGCAGTTTTCTTAGCACTCTCCAGCGCCCTGGCATAGGCCTCTTTAGCCTGGTCAGCATCATACTTCTTGTGCTCCTCCATGGTCTCCTTCAGCATGTTGGTCATCAGGCGCGCCTGAGCTTCGAGACTCTTGTTTTGCTCATCGGTCAGGTCCTTGCGCAGGCGCTCCTGGGCTATGAGCGCGATACTGGCGCGGATCTGGTCCTCTTTGGCCTGGTATATCTCACCTTCTGTCTTGCCTTGCTTCTGCATATCACTGGCCATACCCTCTATCACGCTTTTCTGCTGGCCTAGTATCTCTACTGTATTCTTAGAGATCTGATCGCGTAGCTCTGCTTGCTTCGTAGCGTCTTTCTCCACCTTCAGATGGTCTATCAGCGCTTTCTGCTCTTCTTTCAGCGCCTCTGCACGCCTCTGCGCGATGCTTTGTGCACTCATGCCCTCGGCCTCCAGCAGGTCGGCCTGCTTCTTGTACTCTGCCGACATCTTTTCGCTTTCTTTTGCGGCTTTCTCCAGGCTGTCATTCAGCTTGTGCAGCTTTGAGTCTTCTATCAGGCCGCCGCTGAAGAAGCTGATCACATCGCGCGCCTTGTCGGCAAATTTGCTTAGCGCCGCTCCCACAGCATCTATCACCGGCTTCACCTTTTCAAAGACGTGAAACTTTTCTCTACTACCTCCACTACTTTTTTGCCTACGGTATACATCACCGCAAACTGTGCTACTGCCGCTCCCACTACCACTGCCACAGCACCCACAGCAGCTATCACAGGCGAGAGTGCCACATCGAGGCCGGTGGTCGCTACCGTGGCTATCTCAGTGGCGGCTGTCATAGCCTCTGTAGCGGTAGTGGCTATGGTCTGCGCGGTAGTCAGGGCCTGGAGTACCTCTGCCGTTTTCTGACGGATACTATTGGCGTCGCGCTCGCTGCCGGTGGCAGAGGCGGTGGTCGCCGCCATCTCACCGAGTGCTGACACGAGTTTTTTAGTATGGCCTACCAGCGAGCTAAATGACTCTGTACTCTCCTTTGCTGCCTTGCTCTGGCTACCAAATTTCTTATTCGCCTCGCCCAACTCTTTGTCCACCGCAGCGACCTCACCTTTCAGTGTTTTTGATTCTTTACCCAGCTCAGCATAGCGGCTTTTGCTTTGGTCAGCTGCCGTGCCGGCTATTTCCATTTTCGTCCTGACTGTATCATACTGCTCTGCCAGGCTGCGGTTGGTCTCGCCCAGCACGTGGATCTTGGCGGCATTGTCTGTGATCGTCTTATCATTTTTGGCGATCTGGCTTCCCAGCTTTTCCGCAGCGGCCACTAGTTTGTTGTAGGCAGCGCTGCCTTCTTCGCTGGTACCATTCATAGCAGTGATGCTTGCGCGCGTCTTTTCCAGCTTTTCGTTCAGCTCTATATTTTTGGCTGCGGCTTTGGTAGATTGTTCGCCGTATCTATCCATAGAGGCCGCTGTGCTGTTCATGTCCTTCTCCAGCCCTTTGGCTTCTTTACCTAGTGATGCATACGCGGCCTCAGCGGTTGTGATCTCGGTTTTAGCTTTAGCTATCTCTGTGGTTACTTCGGAGAGCTTTTGCTTCAGCTCGCCTTTTTTCACACCGAGTTCTGCTACTTCCTTTGCCCAGTTTTTAAAGTCCTCCGCCACAGCCTTCACAGCGCCACCGCTGATAGCCTGCGAGAGCGAGGAGATGGCCTTCACACTTTTCTCTGCAGCGTCACCTGTGCCCTTGATAGCAGTAGCAGCTTCCTTTGCGCCTTCGGCGAAATGCTTCGCTGCCGTATTTGCTTTTTCAAATGCCGCGATGGTATCCTGCGAGCTTTTGCCTAATCCGCGCAGTGCATCTTCTGCCGGTTTGAGCCCCGACGGGTCTCCGATAAATTCTATAATGATCTGGTCACTCATGGTTCAAATGGATTTTCTTGTTACTGGATGCTGGTTACTCGATATTTGATACTTCCTACTTGAGACACTGGATTGCGTGTAGGTGTAAGGCTGTCTGGGTAGGGACAGGTCGCGACCTGTCCCTACAGCACAAGGATCATTTCGATGCGCTCGCTACTTGAGTTGCATTTATCTAAATACTTAATACTAAGTACTAACTACTCGTCGCTATTCTTTCTCCCGCTCTTTAGCGCGTATGATCGCATCATTCAGCTGCGAGAGGTACTCGTAGATGCCGGTGTGCTCTATGGCTGGCTCTCTAGCTGTATCTCCTCCGAGAATAAGGCCTCGGTAGAGCCGGACGATGCTATCTTCTGCGGCCGGGGCAGCATCGACAAGATAACGTCCAACTGGCTCCGGGTCAGCTCGTCTACCTGCCGGGAAAAGCTCTCGAAATCTAGCGGCGCATCTTTTAAAAACGGTATCAACGTCGCTATGGGCTCGCGCAAAAAAAAATCGTTCACGCCCTCATGCTTCTTCCAGTGCGCGATCTTCTGCGCCGCATACTTCCAGTCGTAGTCATTGGGGTTTTCCGTCTCGTCAAAATACCGCACAGAGGCGAGTTTGTACACGTGGTCGGGAACGATGATCCATTGTACGCGTTCGCGCAGCTGTGCGGTCAGGGTCTTTATCTTCAGCAGGCTCTCTACGTTAAACCGTGTGCCCTCCAGGATGGCGTCCATCGCCTCTATGTGCTGGTCCAGGTAGTGGCGGTCGCACTTCATGTCCAGCTCCTTGTAGATAGTCAGCGCCTTCAGCGCGCGGCGGTAGGGCATATTCATTTCGTCTACATGGCGGTAGTAGCGTATGCCTCCACACTCAAAGGCAAATTCTATCACCTGCTTGCTATCGGGAAAGGGATTGCGCCGCTGACGGCTGAATAGTTTTCGTAGAAATTGTTTCATATATGTCTTTGATGTTTTAATGGATAATATAAATGGCATCTATCATCAGAGCAGGTTGAGGTTTTGTAGCACCTGCTCCAGGTCTGCCAGCGGGCCCACCTGCACCAGCGCACCTGCACGAAAGATCTTGTACTGGTATACCGATTTCAGTATCTGCAGTTCATAGTCTGTGCCTATGCGTTTGTACTTGCGCCGCGCAGTGCCACCGCAGCTACAGCCACCCAGCGACTGCCAGTGGTCAGGTGTGATCAGATCGGTCCAGCTCATCTTTTATGGAATAGAGAATAATGAATAGTGAACAATGAATAGTT
>JAFDYP010000630.1 GCA_018267355.1 Bacteroidota bacterium | reverse complement strand
GATAGAAACATCGGTAAGTGCTACCGCTCCGCTATCGGCGACATTAGAAGACTACACCATAAGCGCAAACGACCGGGGGATAGATATTATGATACCCTGGACCAACAGGGAGCAAGACAAAAAGCTCTTTCAACTATATAAAGGTGAGGGCGCATCTCGTACGCTGATCGCCGAGAAGCGGGTAGTCATTATTCAAAAATTAAATGATAATATCGGTTATGACGACGACCTTTTTATGATAGACGATCGCCAGATCAGCCTGCATGATAATGTCTCCATCCAAACCTGGGAAAAAGCAGGATCACTAAATCTCAACGCTGAGCGCTTTAGCGCGCATGGCCTAAAGGTTAGTGGCTTTGCAGTGACCGATGTCAGTAACGGCCAAAGTATAGAAAATGCCGGCAGCGCTATCCGCCAGGAAACAAAGGCTTTTATATCAGCGCTGGGCCCGGGAGCTCAGATCCACATCAGTGGTATAAAGGCCGTCTATACCGATCATGGCCTGCCGGTAATGCTGGACCTGAACTATACTCCTGTCCTCACACTGGCACCCGAGATGTGATCAGGCCAGTGCCTCGATCAGGTCAAACTCGGTGATGATGGTCCAGTCACTGGTAGGGAGCTGCACCATCACTGCTGTATTATCCTTGGATATCTGCCGGGATATGTCTGATACGGATGCGTGATAGGCCACTGCCGGAAACTTGCCGCCCATGACCTGGCCCACCTCGCGCTCGCGAGACTGATGGTCATCCATCAGCAGCTGCAGGATCAGGTTCTCTGACATACTACCTACCAGTTCATTATTCTCCATCACCGGTAGCTGCGTGATGCCTTTTGCCTTCATCACTTTGAACGCCTCCGCCACCGTCTGCTGGGGAGATACAGACACGAGCTGCTGATAGCCTTTTTTGCGCTCTATGATGGTCTTGGCTGTCACCACATCATCCACCAGAAATCCGCGGTCGCGCATCCAGTCATCATTATATATCTTGCCTACATAGCGGCTACCGTGATCATGCAGGATGATCACGACCACATCTCCTTCTTTGAACTGGTCTGCACGCTGCAGCACACCCTGCACAGCTGCGCCCGCCGAGTAGCCGGCAAAAATGCCCTCCTCAGTAGCTAGCCTGCGGCACATGATGGCGGCGTCTTTATCTGAGACCTGCTCTACGGCGTCTATGACATTAAAGTCAAAGTTGCCTGGTATGATGTCCTGGCCGATGCCCTCTATCAGGTACGGATAGGCCTCCTTCATATCCTTTTCACCGGTCTCTTTATACTTTTTCAGGATAGAGCCATAGGCATCCACTCCTATAGTCTGAATGTCGGGATTCATTTCCTTCAGGTACATAGAGGTACCGGTCACGGTACCCCCGGTGCCGATAGTGGTCACATAGTGGGTCACTTTGCCATCTGTCTGGTCCCATATCTCAGGGCCGGTGGTGAGATAGTGCGCCTTGCGGTTAGACAGGTTCTCATATTGATTGGCAAAAAATGAATTGGGTATTTCTTTAGCCAACCTTTCGCCCACCTGGTGGTAGTTGCGCGGATCATCATGGGCCACATTGGTGGGGCAGACTATCACCTCTGCGCCCAGCGCACGGAGTATGTCCACCTTTTCCTTGCTCTGCTTGTCCGTCGTACTGAAGATGCACTTGTAGCCCTTGACCGCCGCTGCCAGTGCGAGCCCCATACCGGTATTGCCCGAGGTACACTCTATGATGGTACCGCCGGGTTTTAGTTTGCCGTCTTTCTCTGCATCTATCACCATCTGGTAGCCTATGCGGTCCTTGATGGAGTTGCCGGGATTAAAGTATTCTACTTTCAGCAGGAGGTCTGCCTTGATGCCCTTGCCTATTTTATTGAGCCTGACCAGAGGGGTATGGCCTATCGTTTCCAGGATATTGCTATAAACCTTCATTTCAATTCACTTTAATACGAGCGTAAATATCACAAAATCCCCCAAATGGCCGACCATCGGTAGACATATTGTAGATAAGTAGTGAGAGAAGAATGAGACCGGCTGAAAATAAAAATGGCCACCTCTTTCGAGATGACCACTTTGAACCTATGAAAACGTAGTACGAATATAGTGATCAAGATGACTCTTTTGCAAATCCGTACATCTATTTTTACATTTTTTTAAAAAACCGTTATCCTAAAAACTTACTGCACAATTACATGCAAAAAAAATGGCCACCTCTTTCGAGATGACCACTTTGAACCTATGAAAACGTAATGCAAAGATAAGGGGTGTACCCATAGTTGCAAGTTTTTTTCTGAAATAATGAGGACTTTCATCCACAATATTTAATCATCCACCGATTTTATGATTCAAGTCAAGCGTTTTCAGCCACTACACGTTCCAGATTTTCCAGAAAGCTGAGTGTAGCCGGACAGCGGGGTGAGTTATTGATATATAGCTTCTCACTGACCTGATGATAAAAGTCCCTGCGCACATGATGCGGGAACCCGCTGCAGTCTCCGGGGCGGATATCATATACGCGGCATTTATTGTCCCTGCCCAGATGCTGGCAGGGCTGTTTTTTATTGACTATATCGCCGTTGTCTTCGTCTACTGTCAGGTACTTGTCAAAGTACTGATCGAATGTCATACCTACACGCTCCGCTATGCGCTTGACCTCGGGCCTGGTAAAGGTAGGCGTCATGGTCTTGCAGCAGTTGGCACACTCCAGGCAGGCCACCTCCTGCCATGCTGCCTGATCCGCCTGCTTCAGCATTTTCTGTAGATTCTTTGGCTTCTTGCGCGATAGCTTTTTCAGGAAGAGGGCCAGACCTTTTTTCTTCTGATGGGCGCGGCGCACTCTGGCGGCGACATTAAATTTGGGCATGTACGGGGAGATATATTGAAGCGATAATACTAAAAAAGTTTTTCGAGGTCAGCGGCAGTATACTTATGATTTCTTTCCACAAAGAAACTACCGGGAGCGCCATTCTTCTTGCCACGCGCCGATAGCCGATAAAAAAATGCGATGGGCGAGAGAAACACTACAAACACAACACCGAGTATGATACGGCTGGTCACAGCACCTATCTGCTCTCCTATCCACTTCCACCCAGAGGTTACTTTATCCAGTATCCACGGGGACGCAATACCAGCCAGCAGTACGACACCCGCTGCTACCATCAGCCAGGGCTGATGCAGCCGCCAGCCTATCAGCGTGAAGCCGGCCCAGATGATGGCGAGTGCCTTATACTGCTCTTTGTGCTTCTTGGTCATCGATCAGAACATAGGATAGACAAATGGTGCTACGACAGAGTTGCCCCCTATCACTATCAGCACACCTATGAGCAGCAGCACGATCACTATCGGCAGTAGCCACCACTTCTTTCTTACCTTCAGAAAATCCCATAGTTCTTTCAGAAACTCCATCAGCTATATTTTTAGTCTAATTTAAATCGTTTTTTTGGCAAGGTACTACTCATATCCGGTTGTTCAGATTTCAGCAATACATAGGAGCCCAGTACCAGCACATCCATCTCCGTATGCATGAAGCACACAAAGGCATCTTCCGGTGTCAGTACCGGCGGCTCCCCCCTGACATTGAAACTTGTATTGACCAGTACGCCGCAGCCTGTTTTCGCCTTAAACGCACTTAGCAACTGGTGATACAGCGGATTAGTCTCCCTGCTTACCGTCTGCACCCGGGCCGAGAAATCTACGTGCGTGACAGACTGCAGGGTGGAGCGCTCTGTATATAGCCGCTCCATCATCGGCTTGCCGGCATATCCAGGAGACACGGGCTTCCTTATATTACTATTCACATCAGCCACCAGCAGCATATACGGCGACTCACGGTCCAAGTCAAAGTACTCCGCCACATCTTCCGCCAGCACACTGGGAGCGAATGGCCGGAAGCCTTCACGGTACTTGATCTTCAGGTTCAGCTTTTGCTGCATCTCGCCATTGCGTGGGTCGGCCAGGATGGTACGGTTGCCCAAAGCCCTTGGTCCAAACTCCGCTCTGCCCTGATACCAGCCCGCCACCATGCCCAGCTCTATCAGTTCAGCCACAGCGTTACAGAGGCTTTCTGTAGTGAGATAGTGCGTAGAGATGGCTTTGTACTTACTGAGTACTGCTTGGATGTTTTCATCTGTATAGGCAGGGCCCAGATATGCTCCCTGCATACCATCATGCTGCCCATCAGTAGTACGGGCCGTGCCTGCATAGATGTACTCCGCCGCCAGGGCCGCGCCCAGTGCACCACCGGCATCACCGGCAGCCGGCTGTATCCATATATTTTTAAACGTCCCTTGCCTAAGGAGTTTACCATTGGCTACACAGTTCAGCGCTACGCCGCCAGCTAGGCAGATATTGTCAGACCCGGTCAGGCGTTTGGCCTCAGCGGCCATTTTCAGTACGATATCCTCTGTGATCTGCTGTATAGCCAGCGCCAGATCGCAATGCTCCTGAGTCAATGGCTCATCTTCCTTCCTGCGCCTTTTGAAACCGAACAGATCAGCCCAGCGTGCATCACGAGCCATGCGCAATCCTACAGCATAATCAAAGTATTGCTGGTCCAGTCGTATCGAGCCATCTTCACTGATCTTTACCAGTTTCTCGCAGATGATTTTTTTGAAATGCTCGACCCGCTCCGAACCGTCTATGCCGTATGGTGCCAGGCCCATGAGCTTGTACTCCCCGCTATTGACCTTAAAGCCCATATAGTAGGTAAATGCAGAATATAGCAACCCGACGGAGTCAGGGAAGTGTAATTCCTTTAGCACGGTGATATCGCTGCCCTGACCGTGAGAGATGGACGCTGTAGCCCACTCTCCCACTCCGTCTACGGTGAGTATCGCAGCATCCTGGTAGGGAGATGGGTAGAAGGCACTGGCCGCATGAGAGAGATGATGCTCCGGGAAAAGTATCTTGACTTTCTTGCGGTCATACACCATCACCTCCTCCAGTTCATCCTTGATGATATTGCGGAGAAAGAGCTTCTCTCTCATCCATACAGGCATAGCCTTTAGAAACGATATGATGCCCTTCGGCGCATAGCTATAATAGGTCTCTATGAGCCGCTCAAACTTGATAAATGGCTTGTCATAAAACACTACGGCGTCCAGCTGATCTATGGTCAGACCGGCATGCTCCAGGCAGTAGCGTACGGCGTGAATAGGGAAACTATCGTCGTGCTTGCTACGGGTAAAGCGCTCCTCCTGCACAGCAGCTATGATCTGCCCATCTATGGTGAGAGCAGCAGCGGAGTCATGATAGTAAGCTGAGATGCCAAGAATCCTCACCAGCGTTTTTTGATTCGCCTAATGTAATCAAAAGCGTAAAATCAGGCGGGTGTACTTTCCAAGTATTTTTTCACGTTGCTCTCTATGCGCGCCTGGATGTCAGAGTTATCAGCATGCTGAAACTTCTGCCCCGTCACACGCTCGTAGAGCTCTATATAGCGCTCGGTGATCGTATGTACAAAGTCATCCGGCATGAATGGCATGGTCTGGCCATCCTTGCCGGCAAAATTATTGGCCATCAGCCACTCCCGGACGAACTCTTTGGAAAGCTGCTTTTGCGGCTCCCCGGCAGCCTGTCGCTCAGCATAGCCCTCTGCATAGAAATAGCGTGATGAGTCAGGCGTATGGATCTCGTCTATGAGGTATACCTCACCATTATAGAGACCAAACTCGTATTTAGTATCTACGAGTATCAGGCCCTGTTTGGCAGCCATCTCTGTACCCCGCGCAAAGAGCCCATAGGTGTACTGCTCCATTTTCGCATATTGCTCAGGCGTCACGATCTTCTTTGCCAGTATCTCCTCACGGCTGGCATCTTCATCATGGCCCTCCATCGCTTTCGCCGCAGGCGTGATGATAGGCGCAGGAAATTTATCATTCTCCTTCATCCCCTCCGGTAGCGCTACTCCGCAGAGTGTACGCTTGCCCAGCTTGTACTCACGCGCTGAGTGGCCGGCCAGGTAGCCGCGTATCACCAT
>JAFDYP010000062.1 GCA_018267355.1 Bacteroidota bacterium | reverse complement strand
TGTACATAGGGGTAGATAATCCTATCAGGATAGAAACTTCGGGCCTGCCCAAGTCTGAATTGTCTGTAAAGTGGCGGGTAGATAGGGGGGAGCCACCTTCAGGTGTGATATACAAGGATAGTATCACTGGCACCTACATTGCCGTTCCCAAAGCACCGGTGTTTGCTTTTCTGGATATCTACTATCACGATACACTGTTGAGTAGCGAGCAGTACCGCTGCAAGTCAGTCCCCACGCCCCGTGCCACTATCGGCAGTAAATACAACGGAGGCACTGTCACAGTGAAAAACCTGATCGATAATGTAGGCCTGATACCTGTGCTGGACAATTTTGACTTTGCCTGCCGCATATCTGTGGTGAGCTACTCTATGACTTATACATCTGGTGGTACTAAGAAAACTGTTTTTGCAAACGGTCCTGTGTATAGTGCGGAGATGAAAAGCCTGATCACAAATGCGAAGCCTGATGATGTGCTTCTTTTCCAGGATATCATTGTCCGCTATAGTGATGGTAGCACTGTGGTCCTTGCACCTATCGCATTTATTATTGTATGATCTATAGCGCATGAAGAGAATAGCCATTCTGCTCTTAATTATAGTTGTCACGTTGCAAGCACGATCTGCCGGCACTTTTGAGATCAAGGACGGCCACTTCCTGCTGGATGGCAAGCCCTACCGCATCTATGGCGGCGAGATGCACTATGCGCGCATACCTCGGGAGTACTGGCGGCACCGCATACAGATGGCCAACGCTATGGGCTGCAATACGCTTTCGATCTATGTCTTCTGGAACTATCACGAGACCGCTCCCGGGGTCTGGGACTGGAAAAGTGACAACCATGACCTGCGCGCCTTCATAGAGCTGGCAAAGGAGGAGGGAATGTACATCGTGCTGCGCCCAGGTCCTTACACCTGCGCGGAGTGGGATTTTGGTGGATTCCCGTATTGGTATGCCGGTACGCGGGTGCGCACGAGCGACCCTGCTTTTCTAGACTCCTGCCGCACTTATCTGAAAGAAGTCTACAAGCAGGTAGACGGCCTCTTCGTAGAGCAGGGTGGCAATATCATCATGACGCAGGTGGAGAATGAATATGGCTCTTTCTCCTTTGACATGCAAATGAAGGTGTCGCACCGGCAGCGCCGCATCTACATGGAGAAGCTGGCAGATATCTTCCGTGAGGTGGGCTTTTCTCATACGCTTTTCACCTGTGATGGCGGCATCATACCTGTCATCAATTTTGCCCGCCTGGGGCATATCAAGGGCCTCTTTCCAGGTACGAATGACAGCAAGTTTCTCGGTACTGCTCATCATACTGTACGGAAGTTCTACAGCAAACAAGGCCCCTACTATATACCGGAGGAATACGCCGGATGGTTTACCCACTGGGGAGATGCGCATGTCTTTCACCGCGATGTAGAGAAATACAAGAAGCATGTAGAGGACCTGCTGCGGACGGACTTCTCCTTCTGCTACTACATGGTGCACGGCGGCACCAATTTCGGCTTCTGGAGCGGCGCCAACCACCGCCCTCAAAATGACGTCTGGCCGGTGATCACCAGCTATGACTATGGGGCACCCATAGGCGAGGCGGGCAACAGGACACCTCTCTATGACTCACTGCGGGCCGTCTATCAGCGGCATACAGGTGAAAGGCTGGCCGAAGTGCCAGCGCCGGTGCGGAGTATGGAGATCGATAGTATCAGGCTGGAGCCCGTACGTTCAGGTATCATAGTAAGTCCGGATAGGTATGATATGCCTACGATGGAGGCCGCAGAGCGTCCATTCGGATATATGATGTACTGGAAGGTTTTTAATAAAGCAATAGATGGAGTGCTCTCTCTGGAGGGGCTCAGAGACTATGCACAGATATTTGTAGATGACTCCATCATCGCCACAGTAGATCGCAATATGCCCACTGCTCAGGTGCTACGCAAAGTAAAGGTAAGCATACCCGCCGGTGGCCGCCTCAAGGTAATAGTGGAGAACATGGGCCGTATCAATTTTGGCAAGAAGCTGTGGGACGACCACAAAGGAATGACAAAGGCACTTAAGATAAATGGGAAAGCCATAGCGGGCTGGTCTTCTCATCAGATCATTGATTATGTGGCTTCCGCGGACTTTCAGGGGAGTGACCCGAAGGTCCAGTTCAAGCCCAATGGACGTAACTGCTACAGAGGGACTTTTTCACTCAATGATACTGCTGACACCTGGCTGGATATGCACGGCTTTGGCAAAGGAGTCGTAGTGGTAAACGGTCACGACCTGGGCCGCTACTGGGAGGTAGGCCCGCAGTATTCCCTGTACGTTCCCGGTGTCTGGCTGCGCAAAGGGGAAAACCACATCGCAATACTAGATGCCCTGGGCCATAAGCAGCAATACTACATCACAGCTACCGATCATCCGGTAGACAGATAGTAAAAATGGAATAAACTGATCAGCGGAAAGGATCAACCGGCACCGAGCTGGTGCTTGAGCTCTTCTATCTGGCTGTCCCAGAGCATGGTCTGGTCTTTTACCTCCTTGTCATCGGCAAAGTCGGTGACCTCCAGGATGGTATCATTGGCAATATCAGACTTGTAGATACGGAACGAGAAGAACTCACCATCGCGGCCATCGAGCCAGTGGTACTTCACATATTCATCTTCTATAAACTCTACGATCTGCGCCTGCTCGCGCGAGCCGCCCCAGCCGAAGACGATAAAATTGTCGTTGGCATCGCAATAGTCTGAGAACCATTGGGCAAGGTTAGACGGGTTAGTGACAAATCCAAAGAGGATAGACGGTGATGAGCGGATGATATATTCGAGCGTGAATTTCTTTCTGGCCATTGACTGATCGTATTTTATGTGTGATAGGTAACGAGGGCAAGTATAGATAAATATTTTGTTTATCAAAATCCGTGTTATGTTTTTTAAGTGTATTTCGCCGCCGGGTGGTGTATATCTACGGCCAATCTGTGATTTCCGGCTGCCAATGGAGTTATTAACAGTTGTCTTTATTACCACATTTAATATGCCAAGGCATTCCTTGCAATAATTATATTTGTCCGCTCCTGATCAAATCAATCTTACATGTACGACATCCGCTATCATGATACCGACCTGAGTGACAAGAGTTTTCTCGTGACGGGCGGGGCGGGTTTCATAGGCTCCAACATCGTAGAGTACCTGCTGAAATACGGCCCTAAAAAGGTCCGCGTACTGGACAACCTTCTGACGGGCAACTATAAGAATCTCAAGCCATTTGAGAATAACCCTGCCTTTGAGTTTATGGAGGGGGATATCACTGACTCTGATACCTGCCACCGGGCCTGCGCCGGGATAGACTATGTCTCGCACCAGGCAGCGCTGGGCTCGGTACCGCGGTCTATCAAGGATCCCGCCCGGACCAATGTGATCAATGTAGGCGGCTTTCTCAATATGCTGATAGCAGCCAAGGATAGCGGGGTCAAGATGTTCGTATATGCCTCATCA
>JAFDYP010000629.1 GCA_018267355.1 Bacteroidota bacterium | reverse complement strand
TATGGCATCTGCTGTCAGGTAGAGCATCTCTACGGGCAGCGGTGTATTGTTTGTATTCTGACCATGCACATAGAAGCCAGACCAGCTCGATACATTCATACAGATTTCCCACACGTTGTTGAAGGTCACGCCATTCACCGTAGGGTTGTGTGTCTTGGAGGTAGGAGTGAGTACGATACGCGACGTATTGTTAGTAGGTGTCTCAGCACCTCCGTGGAACTTCGTCACTACTGCGTTAGGCAGCGGTGGTGCTACACTTGTGCTGAATGTGCTATAGTAAGATGGAGGGCCGGAGTTATCACTGGCAGATGCTACGTTCAGCGCGGCTACCTCTGCATCGCTGATGTATAGGCAGACAGAGGCAGATCCGGAGGTATTGGCCGGAGATATCTTGAAGTGACGCTGCAGGTAGCTCTGAGGGCTGGTAGGACCGAACTGCTGCACGGAGGCATCTACAGTCACATCTACATTGGTATTGCCCAGTGTATTGCCACCGTCAGTGATCTTGACCATCAGGTTACCGCTATTGTCGTAGAATACCTTGGTAGCACCCGTGGTCACTGTACAGGCATATACATCACCGCTGGTCAGTACAGGCGTAGGATATGATACCGGGCTACCGGTGATAGATGCTGCAGGACAGCTATTGGCATCTGTCACAGAGCTGAGTGTGCAGGAGCTATTGGCGCCGGCAGGTATCTCAAACGGTGATGCCTGATTGGTATATGGTGTGCCGCACACGGTAAAGTTGTATGGCGATGTACCACCGGTGATGGTCACGGTAGCGGTATGGCCACCGTTGCACGGATCTATCACATCTGCTATAGAGGCAGAAGACGGACCTGATGTGACATTGACAGTAGTAGAGACACCACCTGCACCATTGCATGGTGATGGACCGGTGACAGACACCCAATAATCAGTAGTAGACCCTGGCGTGACAGAGTAAGACACTGATGTAGCGCCTCCTATCGGATTGGTACCTACTACGGTACCAGTGCCCCACTGATAGTTGGCCCCTGTACCCAGAGAGCCACCTGTAGCCGTCAGCGTGGTGCTATTGCCCTGGCAGATAGTGGTAGTGCCACTGATACCCGTAGGCGCGGTAGATGGTGTATTGACATTGACTGTAGTCGTAGCTCCGCCTGCCGGGCTGCCGCATGGTGCAGCACCTGTCACAGACACCCAGTAGGACGTAGTAGATGATGGAGTAGGTGTATAAGATACCGATGTAGCACCTGCTATCGGGCTGGTGCCCACAGTACCGCCTGTACCCCACTGATAGGTAGCCCCTGTACCGAGCGAACCGCCTGTGGCAGTCAGCGTCACACTGCTACCCTGGCAGATCGTGCCACCACCACCGCTGATGCCTGTAGGGGCAGCAGATGGTGTGTTGACGGTCACTGTGGTAGAGACGCCGCCGGCACCATTGCATGGTGATGGGCCTGTGACAGATACCCAGTAGTCTGTAGTAGAAGATGGTGTAGGAGAGTAAGATACCGACGTAGCACCTCCTATCGGATTGGTACCTACTACGGTACCTGTGCCCCACTGATAGTTAGCACCTGTACCGAGCGAACCGCCTGTAGCCGTCAGCGTTGTGCTATTGCCCTGGCAGATAGTGGTAGTACCACTGATACCCGTAGGCGCTGTAGATGGTGTATTGACATTGACTGTAGTGGTCACGCCACCGGCACCATTGCATGGTGATGGGCCTGTGACAGACACCCAGTAAGTAGTCGTAGCTGATGGTGTAGGCGTGTAAGAGATAGAGGTAGCACCGCCTATAGGGTTAGTACCCACCACAGCACCCGTACCCCACTGATAGTTGGCACCTGTACCCAGAGAGCCGCCTGTGGCAGTGAGCGTCACACTGTTACCCTGGCAGATAGTACCGCCGCCGCCGCTGATACCTGTCACTGCGCTGGACGGTGTATTGACATTCACAGTAGTGGTCACACCACCGGCACCATTGCATGGTGATGGGCCGGTGACGGATACCCAGTAGGAGGTAGTAGAAGATGGTGTAGGTGTATAAGAGATAGATGTAGCACCTGCTATCGGACTCGTACCTACTACGCTACCTGTGCCCCACTGATAATTGGCACCTGTGCCCAGAGAGCCGCCTGTGGCAGTGAGCGTCACACCACTGCCCTGACATATCGTACCGCCGCCGCCGCTGATGCCTGTAGGCGCGGTAGATGGTGTATTGACATTGACTGTAGTGTAGGTACCGCCCGCACCATTACATGGTGATGGACCGGTGACAGACACCCAGTAGGATGTGGTAGAAGAAGGCGTAGGTGTATAAGAGATAGATGTAGCGCCTGGTATCGGGCTCGTGCCGACTACGGTGCCTGTACCCCACTGGTAGTTAGCCCCTGTACCGAGCGAGCCGCCGGAAGCTGTCAGGGTTACACTGTTACCCTGACAGATAGTGCCACCACCACCACTGATACCTGTCACAGCGCTCGATGGCGTGTTGACCGTGACGGTAGTAGACACGCCACCAGCACCACCACACGGTGCCGGTCCGGTGACCGACACCCAATATGACGTAGTAGAAGATGGGGTCGGTGTATAAGAGATAGACGTAGCGCCTCCTATCGGATTGGTGCCCACTACGCTACCTGTGCCCCACTGATAGTTAGCCCCTGTACCGAGCGAACCACCGGAAGCTGTCAGGGTGACACCGTTACCCTGGCAGATAGTGCCACCGCCACCGCTGATGCTGGTCACAGCGCTGGATGGCGTGCTGACTGTGATAGCAGCGGATGCCTTGGTAGTACTATTGCAGCTATTGGCTGTAGCATATACGCTCAGTGTGCTGCTGCTGAGGTTGCTCACAGTCACGGTCTCAGATGTAGTGCTGCTGGATGGGCTGTAGGAAGGAGATCCCGCCGAGGCTGACCACACATAGGTGTAGTAGGCAGTAGCAGAAGAGCCCGCAGTAGCAGAACCTTGCACAGTACCATTGCAGGAGCTGCATGCTGCACTACCTGTGGCACTGTTTACCACCGGCGATGCATCCATTTTATAGTATGCCACGAGGTTATTCCAGTTAGGATCAGTACCGCTGGTACTAGGCTGCGTCATCAGGTTGCTGATCGCATTTTGCGACAGCGCCACGTTGTAGACCTTGACCTCATCTATGGTACCGAAGTCCTGTCCACCTCCCTGGTAGTTGCCCACGGCTACGATATTATCACTCGCACTATATCCTACCTGTATCGCTGACTTGCCTACGAATACCCCATCTACATAGAAACTCTCCGTATTGCCGGAGCCGGAGGCGGCTATATGGTGCCAGCCTGAGGAGAGCGAGGAGATGTCTACAGACTGTACGAGTGAGGCGTTGCTGGCTATCGTGCCACCATTTACCACCGAGGCTGCACTGGCCGGATAGAAACCACCCTGATAGGCGCCCAATATGAGGCCTGCATTGGTAGTGCCCTGTGTACGCTCTACTATGATCGGGTGGTAGCTCACCCCGCGGAATAGCGTATTCCAGTTACCATTGGCCGGTAGTGGAAATTTGACCCAGGCTGATAGCGTCCATGCATTACCCAGCGTCACATTGGATGCCGAGGTAGAGGTACCTACCAGCAGGTAGTTGCCCGAGCCGGTACCTGTGGTGAGGCACTGGCCTGCAGGGGCCATCTGATTGGCCACTGTGGCAGTCAGGTTGCCCGTAGAGCAGATGCTCGTAGCACTAAGTGATGGTGAAGGACCCGGGTAGGTAGTCAGCCCGGCGGTCGCCGTGGCAGTAGCGTTTTTGCCGCCGGCATCGCCGGCCATAAAGCTATAGGTCGTACTACCTGTAAATGTCTGGAAGGCTTTGGACGATGCCAATGGACAAGGCAGGTTGTATTTATAAGCCAGGTATCCCTCTATGATCTGGCGCTGGGTCGCAGTGAGGATCGTATTAAAGTAGATCACTTCTGCTACTTCTCCCGATGACATTTCGTTCAGGCCATTACTCCATCCGTTTAGCTGTAGCTGACCGGGACCATTTGGCGATCCTCCCGTACCTGTGGCCTGCAGCACACCATAGTCATAGAAATTGGTACCGCTACCCGCATTGCTATTGCTCGTGATCTCGTACATATGTGGTATCTGGTCACCGCTAGGAGTACTGGCGCTGCTGGTGATCCAGTTATTGCAGTAGCATTTCTCCTCACCACCACCCCAGTTGCCAAAAAGCCAGTTGGTACTGGCAGATGAGCACAGGCGCGAGTTGGTCCCGGTGAGCCTGTCTATCACAAACATGGTATAGTTGCTATTGGCCCCATTATCCAGGCTGCTCAGCAGGGTCATATACTGAGAGGTATTAAAGGTTAAACATGGGTTACCGTTGAAGCTGGACGAGGATGCGGTATAGGAAGGCCTGTTATTCTGATAAAACTGATAGAAGCGATTGCCGTTACCGCTCATGTCGTACCAATTCTCCACATTACCATTCACATCTTTGGCTATACCGGCATCACCACGGCACCAGAGCTTGAGATTGCCCGAGAGCGCTGACAGAGGACCGCCTGAGATATCAAAGCCGCCGCTCCACGAGCCACTGGCACACGGAGTAGAGCCCGTAGGATTGCCAAATACTTCTGCAGCACCACAGCTATTGTTCGGACTGTTATTTACAGTGATACCGGCTGGTGCAGATATGCTTGGTGCGGTATAGGAGGTCACCTTGTAGGTGAGTGTGGCAGAGGTGCCGGGCCATGAGGTAGGGCAGGCTGTACCATTGTAGAATACAATCAGGTTCCAGCCGTACGTGCTCGGACTCGTGCGCTGTGCCGTGAAGTTTGCAGTCTGACCATTGCCACTATATATGGCAGTCCAGCTTCCACTCACCACTTCGTAGTAGATCCAGTAGGTGGATGCACTTGCCCAGTTTCCCGTCACTTCAAAATTATACGTATAGCCCGCTATACCATCAAACTGCTGGTACTGTGT
>JAFDYP010000628.1 GCA_018267355.1 Bacteroidota bacterium | reverse complement strand
GATCCAGAAGCTCGATGCCGAAGGATTTGTGGTCTATGAACGGTATCGAGGCGTGGTTTTGACCGATGAGGGCCGCAAGGTGGGCACCGAGATCGCACGTCGTCACGAGGTATTGACCCGTCTGCTGGCGGGTTTCGGCCTTGATCCGCAAACCGTGCACGAAGATGTCGAAGGCATGGAGCACCACATCAGCCGTCAGACGCTGGATGTTCTGACCCTCTTGATGGAGGAGCTGGAAGGAAACGCGGTCCTGATGCGCAAGCTGAGGCGCAAACTTGCCGGGCTGGCATCAACGGCCCCGTGTAAAGAATTGGCTGACTGCTGATAAGTAAATAATAAGAAGCTTGTGATAGCCGTCATGACAACCTTGCGTTAATTCGGAGAGAATTCCCTTTCATGCGCTGGTTTTTGTACATCCCATCCATCTTGGTCCTGCTCACGCTGGGCGTGGAGTTGTGTTCATCGCATGCTGCCTCAGAGGAGAAGGCGCCATCCCGTCTTGCCTTGGTTTTGGATGACGACGATGCCGAATTGAAGCAGGGCCTGGAACGTGGAAATTCATTCACAGATGGTGACTCATTCATTTTCACAGGGCTGAATTTGGTGGCTCAATGGCTGAAGACAGACTTGGTTTTGCCGCCAGATCGGGCTGCACTTGTCAAAGTCTGCCCAGGCGTCCGCCGGCACCGGTGGCTGTGCAGGGAATGTTGTTGAGGGTGGGAGAAAGAGCGCTGGGAAGGCCCAGGGCATGCTCAAAACAAGCTGCGGGCACGCCGCAGGCACGGAGATTGCTAGATACGTGTTGTTGAGCATGCAGGCCGCTTCAGCCTCCATTGTTGATCGCCGCTGGACCGATTGGGTCTCTGTCAGTCCAGGCCGCAGTTTCTTCCTTCCGCGAGACCAGCTTCCCAACCTTTAAATTCAATGAAAACTATTTATACGATCCTTTGCAGCCTTCTTTTTGCCAGCTTTGCCTCCGCCGGTGCAGTCTCAGTCGCAGCCAAACCTGACAGTGAAAAAAAACCCGGCGACAAGACCAAGCCGGATGTCACGCGTGCCTACTGGCTCAATGTGCGCGTCAGCAACTCCACTGCCACCAAGCTCGATGGAGTGACGCTGAAATGGGCCTTGTATTCGGCCACCATCAAGCGCGGTGCGGACACCATCTCGGTTGAGAAATCCGGTGAAATGAAAATCAGCGTGGACGCCAACGGCAGGTACGTGGACGTTGCCACTCCCAAGGTGGCTTTCACCATGATTCCGTACCATACGGTGCGCAAAGGCAGAAGTTCCCAGGTGGTCGAGGCGTCAGGAAAGAAATACCATGGCTTCCATGTGCAGATCCTGAATGGAACCGAGGTTATTGGGGAGGCCGTGAGCGAGTCGGTCAAGAAGGAGCTCAAGTAATCACTGCCCCAAAAAACTATGCAGGCCCGGCCCTTTTGAAAAGGGCCAGGACCGGCCTTGTTCAACCAGCCGGTCCGCCTGCACAATTGCGGCGGTTGAATCCTTTTTTGGAGTTCACGACAATTCACTTTCCTGTTACTCTGCGCAATCCCAGAAATCCGTCTGCAACCTTTGATCAATGATCTTCTCAGTCCCGTCAAATTTTCGCCGTCAACCAAGCGGGGGCCGAAGGCCATGTTTGGGGTGGCCACAGGTCAGTATGAAGAGTCTGTCAGGCGCACATATTGAATGGACAGATTGTCTTTTGACATAGAGCACCAAGAACCATTGCACGGGATCGAATAGGTCGTATTTTTTTACCTGATTGTCATTGGCAACGCCACAATACATGAAAACCATTTTTTACTTTCTGCTGTTGCTGCTTGTTTTGGAGCCTCATGCTGCCGCTGCAGATGCCCCCGCCAAACAGGAAGGTGCCGAAGGACCGTCGGTGGAACGTCTGGCAGAACTGACCAAGCACTCCTCCCGGCGGACGCCGATCAAGCTGGAGGACTACCTGGCCAAGGTGGCGGCCTCGAATCTCGCTTATGCGTCACAACGCTACAATGTGTCAGTCGCCGAGGCAATGATCATGGCCTCGAAAGTTTTCAAAAACCCGGAACTGCAGATAGGCCAGATGCAGGATGTCACCAATGCCGGAACCACCCAGCAACTGCCAGGCTTTTACAGTGCGTTCATCACCCAGACTCTTGAACTCGGCGGCAAGCGGCGGGAGCGGCAGTTGGTGGCCCGGAAAAACTATGCGGCGGTGTCCTCGTCTCTCCAGAGTTTCCTGCAAAATTTACGATTGGACGCCTCTGCGACTTATGCGGAGGCAATCGCCATGGGGCAGGTGGCATCGCAGTTCCAGCGCACCGCTACTTTGCTGAGGGACTTGCTGCAGGCCCAGCAGGAACGCCAGAAGGCGGGTGACATCAGTGATGTGGACCTGTTGCAGACGAGGGTGGAAGTCCGCCAGTTCGAGGCTGAACTGCTCAATGCGCAGGCTCAGGCCACGAATGCGGAACTGGGTCTGAACGCTTTTTTGGGCCCGCAGTTTTCCGGCACCCACTGGCAGCCCGTGGGGACTCTGGATGTCACACCCCAAAGCACGGATCTGTTCAAACTCCTTTCCAGCGCCATCCGCAACCGCCCGGATCTCGTGGCGATGCGCCATCGGCGTGATGCGGCCGGCGAAAACATCAAGCTGGAAAAAGCCAACCGAGTTCCCGATCTGACGGTGGGACTGGGCTGGACCAACAGCACCTACTCCGGCAATTCGACCTCCCCTCAGCCAAACTACAACATGATGGGACTGCAGTTTTCATTCCCGCTCCCCATTTGGAATCGAAACAAGGCCGGGATTGCCGCGGCGCAGGCCCAGTCAAGTCAGGCGCAGCTGGACTTGGAGGCGGCGGAGGTGAAGGCGGGGGTGGACGTACGCCAGGCGCTTTCCCTCTACGGCATCGCCCGCCAGCGTGTGGAGCTGTATCAAGCCGGTGTTTTAAAGGATGTGGACGCGGCCTTGGAAAAGCGGGTCGTCAGCTACAAGCGCGGCGGTTCCTCGCTGCTGGAGCTGCTGGATGCGCAGCGCAAGGCCAATGAGGTCTGGCAGAGTTTTTACGCCGCACAGAGTGACCATGCCCGCGCTGTCATTGAGCTGCATCGCGCCGCAGGCATTTGGATCGTCCACTTTTGACCCCATTACATTATGCAATTCGTCAGACATTCATGGTTTTTGATGCTGCTCGTCGCATCATGCAAACCCGCCCCCGTCGTGGAGCCGGATCCTTACCCGGTCAAAGTGGAGCAGAACAATCTGATTTTTACGCCAGGGGATCCGGAGCTCAAGGCCATCGGAGTTCAAACCGCCCGGGAAAAAGACGAGGTGGTGCTGCACCTGACCGGCAAGCTGGTCTGGAACGAGGATGTCACCACCAATGTCTTTTCCCCTCTCGCCGGGCGTGTGGCCAGCATCAAAGGCGCCCGTGGGCAGAAGGTGAAAGTAGGGGATGAACTCGCCCGCATCACCTCCCCGGATTTTGGCCAGGCCCAGGCAGACGCGGTCAAGTCTGAGGCGGATCTCGCGCTGGCAAAGCGGGTGCTGGAACGCACCCGGGATCTGCTCAAGCAGGGCGTTCTGCCACAAAAGGAGCTGGATAGCGCTCAGAACGCTTTTGATGACGCCCAGTCAGAGCGTGATCGCGCTGTCGAGCGTCTGGCCGTCTGGGGCGGGCGCGGAGGCGATGTGAACGGCGCATTTGCGCTCAAAGCGCCCATGGACGGAGTCATCGTTGATCGCAATGTGCAGCCGGGCCAGGAGGTGAGATCTGATCAGATGCTCGCCGGCATGGCCGTCGTGGCCGCGCCGCTGTTCATCATCTCTGATCCTGAATCCTTGTGGGTCCACCTGGATGTCAGTGAGCAGGATTTGTCGAATCTGCAGGTGGGGCAAAAGCTGGAGATTCGCTCACGTGCCTACGGCGATCAGGTTTTCCCCGGCGTCCT
>JAFDYP010000627.1 GCA_018267355.1 Bacteroidota bacterium | reverse complement strand
CACCGGCCTTTGCCAAGAATCAGCATAGCCGCCACCAGGCTGTGCAGGCTTACAAGCGCCTCAATAAAGCTGCATTTGACAAGATCAAGCCGGGTGGTATCGTGTTTACATTCTCCTGCTCGCAAGCCGTAGGGCCAGAGTTGTTTGATGGGGCTGTAGCGGCAGGCGCTATAGAGAGCGGCCGCAATATCCGTATCATAGACCACCTCAATCAGCCGGCAGATCACCCGCAGAGTATCTTCCATCCGGAGGGGCTGTACCTAAAGGGGCTGGTACTCTCTGTGGAATAAGAGATTTCTGATTTTTGATTTATGATTTCTGATTTGGCAGCTTCTTAATGCACAAACACATTATTGGCTGAGCGTAGCGCATCTTCAAATGCCTTGACAGAAAAGTCCGGACCGAAGTCCTTATACGGATCAAAGTAGTTGAGTAGATTCTCCGTAGGCATATTGCCTATCAGGTCATCATCTGCCATAGGGCAGCCGCCAAAGCCTTTTATCACGGAGTCAAACCTCACACAGCCGTTTTTATAGGCAGCATCCACTTTCACGCGCCAGTTGTGAGGTGCGGTGTGCAGATGCGCGCCGATCTCCAGCTGCGGGAAGCGCGGTATAAGGGTACTGAACAGATGCGTGATTGTGTCTGGCGTAGCTACGCCTACGGTATCTGACAGCATGAATATCTTGATGCCGAGATGGCTCAGTTGCTCTACCCAGCGCTCAACTATTTCTGGGTTGTACGGGTCGCCATATGGATTGCCAAATCCCATCGAGATATACAGGATCAGTTCTTTGCCGTTTTGATCACAGAGTTCTTTTATCTTCTTCACACGCTCCAGAGACTGGAGGATGGTGGCGTGTGTATTGCGCATCTGAAAAGTCTCTGATACCGAGAAAGGAAAACCGAGATAAGTGATCTCCTTATGCTCACAGGCATTTTGCGCACCGCGCTCATTGGCGATGATGGCTATCAGCTTGGTCTTGGTAGCTGAGAGGTCCAGCCCGGCCAGTACTTCTACGGTGTCAGCCATCTGAGGTATGACCTCTGCCGATACGAAGCTGCCAAAGTCTAGTGCATAGTAGCCCACACGGAGCAGCTTATTGATATACTCTATCTTGCTCTCCGTAGGGATGAAATACTTCAAGCCCTGCATGGCATCTCTGGGGCACTCTGTCAGCTTGATCATTCGGCCAGGTCGTTTTAGTAAGGGTGAAGGTGAGACTTCTTTTACAAAAATAAAAATCACACCTCTCCCAACCCTCTCCAAAGGAGAGAGCTTTAATACTACTATCTCACAGTATATCTATATTCGCCGCATGATACTGATAGATCAGCGCGACCATCATGATCCCTATCTGAATGCTGCCATGGAGGATTACCTCGTGCGCACGCTGGTACCAGGCGACGAGATGTATGTGATGCTCTATATCAACGATGCGAGCGTAGTGGTGGGCAAAAATCAGTCAATCTATAAGGAGGTAAACTTTGAGTACCTGCGCAATGGCGGTACCGTAGTACGAAGACTCTCTGGCGGCGGCACCGTCTACCATGACCCGGGCAATCTATGCTTTGCCTTCATCTGCGCCTTTGATGATCGCCGGGTGAATAACTACGCCTACTTCAATCAACCTATCCTGGATGCACTGCATGCAGGAGGTATAGAGGCAGAATTTAATAAGCGCAATGATATCATCTGGCAGGGCAAGAAGATCTCGGGCAATGCGCAGTTTACAGACCGAAAAAATATCCTATCTCATGGCACCCTACTGGTCAATAGTGATATTGAAGCACTGCGTGTAGCACTACGGCGCAATACATTTGAGGTAGAGTCCAAGGGGGTGGCCTCGGTACGCAGCACGGCGATGAATATCTCCGAGAGCAGCGACCAGATCAGGACAGCCGCAGGCCTGCGTGAGCATCTGCTCTCATCCCTCCCTATATCGGCGAGGCACGAGCTATCTGAGCATGAGTGGCAGGAGGTTTATACTACTGCAGGAAAATACCGCTCCTCCGTCTGGCTATGGGGCCGCAATCCCTATACAAAAATAATGCGCGATGGTGTGACGATAGAGGTAGAAGGCGGGCTGGTCAGCAGCATCATATCAGCAGCCCCTGACTTACAAACTCTAGTAGGTAAGCCCTATAGATATGATGTACTGAAAAATGAGCTGGACAGCACGACACTCGCCCGCATCTTCTAGGTGCGCCAGAAGCGCAGCAAAAGCACCTCGGCACCGAGCGCCACAAGGGTGAGTACAATAAAGAGCTTCCACAGCGACACTCCCCTATCCATCTCCTTGATCACCTGCGCTACCTCCATGCCGACGCTATTGGCCACATTGATATTGCTGCCGCTGTATTTAGCGCGAAGCTCATCCACTTTGTAGAAATTGAGGTCAGACTCGCGGCGGTCATAGTTTAGCGCTATCACGTCTGCCGAGTCTGAGTTTTCCAGCGATACATTATAGAAGCCAGACTTTTTGATCTGGTCTTTCAGCCCCAGTATCACCTTGCTGCCGAGCGCAAACTGCTCCGGTATTAACTCTACATTGTCTCCTTTTACCTTGTAGACTTTATCTGTACCGGCGCCCTTGCTGGCTATCTCTATACCTTGCTT
>JAFDYP010000626.1 GCA_018267355.1 Bacteroidota bacterium | reverse complement strand
ATTGATGAGGTAAAAGTTAGCGCCATTGGTATGCTCAAAGTGCAGAAATGCATTTGAGTCCAGAACCTTATCACCATTGACGGTCTGCCCATTGATCGTACCGCTGACGTGGGCCGTACGATAGTTGTCTACGATGTATTTGGTATGATCAAAATTGAACTCAATGGCCCATTCGCGTTTTTTATAAAAGAAATAGCCGATACGATATACATATTGCGGTACGGTGACCTGCGGAAAGATAGCATGCATGTCAGGCCTGTCATGCGCAATGGCATTGGTCACTACAAAGTTATAGCTATTGCCATTGAAGGCACCTTTGAAGTAGATATCAGACGTAGAGTACCAGGCCTTGACATATCCCCAGCTGATATAGAAGCGATGAAAAGGTTTGATAGAGGCTGTGTCGCGCACATGGTGCGTAGCTGACATACTCAATGCGGACACCATCAGTACAGTGAAAAGAAAAATTTTACGCTTCATAGTATAGTTTTTACTTACCCCGGAATACTGCCTTACGTTTTTCTACAAATGCGGTGACACCTTCCTTGTAGTCTTCAGTGCTGCCGGCTATCTCCTGGCTGTATGCCTCATACTGGAGCATCTCGCGGAGATTGGCCGTGAGGCCCTTATTCAGCATCTTCTTGATGATAGCCATAGACTTGGGTGCTGCGGTAGCGTAGCGGTCGGTGTATGCCTTGACTGCAGCGTCCAGTTCCTCCGGTGCTACCAGCTTATTGATGATACCGAGATCGAAAGCCTCCTTTGCAGTGACCTTAGAGCCCAGTGTGCAGAGCTCAAATGCCTTATTATAACCTATCAGACCCGGTAGGAAAAATGAGGAGCCGGAATCCAGTACCAGCCCGATATTAGCGAAAGCCTGTACCAGCGATGCAGCTTCCGATGCCACGATTATATCACAGGCCATAGCCAGAGAGGCACCGGCGCCAGCGGCTACGCCATTGAGGCGGCAGACCACGGGCTTGGGGCTCTCACGCACGCCGAGGATCATCGGATTGTAGCGGCGCAGCACTGAGTCTCCGAGGCTACGCTTGCCGTCTGACTTCTTTACATCCTGCAGGTCCTGGCCGGAGCAGAAAGCCTTGCCGGCACCTGTGATGACCACTACACGCACAGCGTCGTCTTTGGCAGACTTCTTCAGCGCATCTATAAACTCGACACTGAGCTCTTCATTGAAGGCATTGTAGACATCAGGCCTGTTGAGCGTAATGGTACATACGCCATCGGCTATCGTATAAAGGAGAGAATTGTACATGGTCTCTATTATTTAATCTATGATGTGAATAGCATAGGTATCAAAGTAAAAGAAAAAAACATCCCTATGAAACCGACCAGGTAGCCGGCGTATACTTCTGCCTGCTGATGCGCATCCAGCACCAGGCGCGCAGTGCCCACTACGCCGCCCAAGATGATGACACCTACGAATACCAACTTAAGGTCATAGTCCGACACCTGCATCATGACCAGCACAAGGCCTAGCATACAGCCCATACCTATAGCATGGATACTGATCTTGCGAAAGATATTGATGAAAAATCCGATGAAAATGGCTACTGATGCTCCGAGCATCATGAGTGATATGAGCTGATTGGTAAAAGCTGTGGCCTGCGTAGTAGGGCGGAAAAGACGGTAGGTCCAGAGATAAAGGGTAGCAGTGAGTATGTAAGGAATGATACGCTCCTGCGGATTGGTCATCTGGTAGTCAGTGATGAGCTCCAGCCGCTTCATCATACCTATGAGGATGACCGGTGTCATAAAGGTGAATATGAAGGTGATGATGATCCATAGTATCTGTGCTTTGAGGTGGTACTCTGCGAAGAGGTGCGGATTGACCGCTACGATAAAGGCGGCACCGTACGTAGCAAAAAGCAACGGGTGAAACAGGTACGATATGATCGTAGCAAAGCGCTGGGACATGCTGTATTGATTGACAGCACAATATTAAGAAGAATCGAGAAACAAGAGCCAGGAAACAAGAGCCGAGAACCAAGAAATCCGGGCTACGTGTCTTTAGCGGCATCCGTCTTGAATCTTGGCTCTTAGTGCTTGCTTCTAAAAATCTCTTAGAAGCCCATATCCTCTCCGCCACCCTGCGGCACTGCAGCCTTCTTCTTCTTAAAGAATGAGGCATCCATCTTGCCAAACTTGAAGCTGATACCCAAGCGGGCAAAGCGCTGGTCGCGGCGGCGGGTAGAGTGCTGGCTGAAACCTGATATATAGCTAGTGCCATCCAGTGTAGTGGCCTGGTATATATCGGAGCCATGCGTACGGGAGTTGAGCACATCACTTACCGTAAAGTTGAGCGTGATAAAGCCCATGAAGTCTTTGCTGAGAGACAGGTCAAAGAAGTACATAGGTGTGGTACGGCCCTGTGGTAGAATCCGCGGCGCTTCATACGTACCATTGACCTGTGCAGCAAAGTCCATCGGAAATTTATAATTGATCATCGCCTTTGCCAGCCAGCTCCAGCCGGAGTTGGTCAGGTTGGTTTCTCCGGTATTGCCTGATATCTCGGTATAGTACACATTACCGGTCAAGGTCAGATCGAGTTTCTTGACCGGGTATATTTTCAGGGTATTCTCCCAGCCCCCGGTCATGCTATGTGAGCCATTGGCAAAGGTGCTCACAAAAACATTCTGCGATCCCGCCAGCGGGTAGGTCAGATTAGTGATCGGCTGCTGTACATAGCGTCCATAGACCGAGCTCAGCCAGTTGACTTTGATCTCTACCAGATTGTAATTCAGCTCGCCCTGATTGATAAACTCCGGCTGCAGGCTTGGATTGCCACGCTGTACGGTAGTAGCATTGCTGGAGAAGATGAATGGCGCGATCTGGAAGAAGTTTGGCCGGTTCACCTTGCGTGCTACGTTGAACTGAAGCTCATGCTTATTACCCCATTTCTGCGAAATATTGAGACTGGGGAAAAGCATCTTCGTGATGCTCCTGGCATCTGATGGATACTGGTAGGAGAAGGACGAATCCCCATTCAGCTGTGAGGTCCCCTTGTAGTACACCTGCTCTGCGCGAAAGCCCAGCTGATAAGAAAACTCCTTGACCTGATGGCTGAAAGTGATGTATGCGCCGTTTACCAGATCATCTATGCGGTAGTTGTTGCTCAGCGGCAGGTTAAACCATGCTGCGCTCAACGAGCCGTCTGCGAGAGATGTATCATTGGATACATTGTTATTGGTATTGGTCAGTTTAT